>JANMRV010000370.1:0-23248 GCA_031388685.1 Planctomycetota bacterium | reverse complement strand
CCTCGAGCGTCTCGCTCCGGGCGAGGCGGCGAACTTCGCGATGGATGCGGCCGGCCTCGTCCGCCTGCGCGCCGCCCGGCAATGCGACGAGTTTCTCGAATTCCTCGAAAGTCCAAGCCAGGCCCTCGTCGGTGGTCAGCTCGAACGCGCCGTCGCTGAACACGTAGAGTCGCGCGCCGGCACCTAGCTCGCAGGATTCCTCGCGAAACCTGCGGCCTCCGGGCAGGGCGCCGATCGGCGGGTTCTTGGTTTCGAGCTTGTGCGGCTCGGCCCGTCCGTGCTCGAGCAACAGCGCCGGCGGGTGCCCCGCGGACGCATAGCGCAGCAGGCGTGTAGCCGTGTCGAAGACTCCGTACCAGATCGTGAAGTACATGCCGCCGTGCTCTTCCATCTGGAAGTTGCGGTTCAGGCGTTCGAGCACCGAACCTGGCGCGCCGAAATCGGTGTCGGGCAACGTGCGGTTGCGCAGCACGCTGGAGACCGACGCCGAGTGCATGGCCGCGAGCACGCCGTGGCCGCAGACGTCGAGCACGTACAGCGCGATGCGCCGCTCGTCGAGCCAATAGTAGCCGAGCAGATCTCCACCGAGTGCCTCGCAGGGCTCGAAGGCCCAACTCGTCAGGACCGGGCCCGTGGAAAGCTGCTCGGGGATCAGGGCCGCCACATAGGCACGGGCTTGCGCGATGTCGTGGGCGAGTTCCTGCTCGCGCGCGACTTCGCGCCGCGTGCGAATGTCGTGGCGCAGGATGTGATCTCCAACCTTGAGTCGCGACGCGGGTTCCAGAAGCGTCGGGCTCACGATCCGGACTCCATCGACAAATGTGCCGTTGCGCGAACCTGGATCCGTGACCATAACCTGCCCGTGCTCGACCTGGATGTGGCAGTGCACACGCGACACGGCGGGATCCTGGAGCTGGATCGTGCAGCCGGCATCGCGGCCTATCGAATGCGCTTCTGACAGTTCGAAGCGTTCTCCTTGGCGCTGGCCTTCGACGACGACGAGGCAGTGCACCTCGTCGTTCTCGTACTCGCTTCCCACCGAGAAGTCGGTCAGGGTTTCTTCTGAATGAGAATCCAAGTTCAAGACACCGGCGGCGGAGGCAGCATGAATGAGGACATGAGTGCGAACTCGGGCAGACAAGACGGGCTCACTGCGCTGATTTGAGTCAAGGTTCAGCTGCTTCGACAGCACTCGCTGCGAAGCGGCGTAAACCCTATCCAATTCCGTCAAGCCCGTGATAAAGGCCGCCATCGAGCTGTGTCTCGCTCCTTCCGAGCGCGAGCGTGGCTACTGCGTGCTGCGTTCACGCACGGCCGCCGCGACGACGAGGCCGCTCCCAGCCGGAATCGAGAACGCACGGATCCCACGGCATGCCGCTCTCGCCGATTGTTCGACCTGGTCTTCTCCGCGCGCGCGTTCACCACACGCGGCCATTGAAACTCTTCGACACCGAGTGCGTCGACGAGTGGCTGCTCCCGGTGCTGTCCTTCAATCCCTGTTCGATGGCATAGGAGTATTCGCCGACGCTGGTCCAGGCATGTGCCGGCGCCCAGCCAGCACTCGAAGCGTTGCCAGGGCTCACGCTCCACATCAGGAAGACTTCCTGACGCAGATGGTGGATCAGGCCCGCACCGTCGAGCCGACCGCGCGGATTGATCCACTCGGCGAAGAGGTCGCCCGGGCCGGTCGCCGCGAAACTCTCGACCAGAGGCGCCAGCGACTGCGCCGGCATGCGCGCAACGCTCGCTTCGAAGGTGCCCGCGCCCGCGCCCGCCACGACGACGACATCGAAGCTCGCGGATCCGCGCGCCTGGGATCCCGGACCCAAGAGCGGCGCGCCGCCGATCCATGTGCGCGCCAGCGCGCGCATCCCGGGGTGAATTCGAAGCAACGTCGTGCGCACGGAACTGCCGCGCCGATCTCCGCTGGCCCGATCCGCGGCGACGGCGAGTTCCTGCAACACCTCGGCCAGGACTTCATCGCTGTGACGAACCACCGAAGTTGCACTGAGCGAGTGCACGCGCAATCCCGGGTCGTCCGGCAAGATCGCGAACGGATCGACCTCGCCCTCGCGCCACAGCTGCTCGGTGGAAAGGAGTTCGGCCTCGGGCCAGCGTGCCTGAGCGGACTCCCGGCTGACGGGCCGCGTGCGCACGTACTCCTCGAAGGTCGGTGTGTTGCGATAGTGCAGGCCCAGGCAGACGAGCAGCAGCGCGCCCAGCGCCAGCAGGCTGCCGCCGGCCACGATCAGCATGCGGACCGGACGCGAGAACTTCTGAAAACCCATGGGCACGTCGAGCAGGCAATGGACGGCGAAGTCTGGCAGGCCGTCGAGCGGCCTGCCAGCCCGCGTCGGCGCCGCTCACAACGGGAAGTACTTGGCTCGGTACTGGGACAGCGCTCGTCCCTGCGGCTGATCGCGAGCCTTTTCGCCAACGGATAGATGGGGTGAGAAGGCCGGCCTCCACGCGAGGTCGAGCCGAAATTGCCTCAGCGGTAGGAAGGGGAGGTGTTGCAGCCCCAAACCACAGGTCGGCCGACCATGAAGCCACGAGGCTCAAGATTCGGGCAGTTCGTCTGACGACATCGCGGTGTCATCGGGAACACCCGCCGACCCCATAGGCGCCAGGCAATCTGCGGAATTGTGGACGCAGCCCTTGGCGCTCGGGCATGGCCGTGGGTCACGCGGCAGGGCAGATCATGAACGCTCGATCGCCCTCAGCGCCGTCCACTCCGCGCAAGCCATCGCGAGGGTCCGCCAAGTTGCCGTTGGCACCGCAACCCACGAGTCGAGGATCGTGCACAGGTCCGTGTCCGCCGGTCCGCCGACGACAAGCAAAGCGACAAGACGCTCATCCGCCGCAACCCGCGAATCGCCGTAAGTGCAGGTGGTGCCCTCGACTGGAATCGAACCAGCACGGGTTACCCCACAAGATCCTTAGTCTTGCGCGTCTGCCAATTCCGCCACGAGGGCACCTTGTACATATCGTGGACCGGCACTCCGCGCTTGGCAGACGGCCCCAGTTGCGGACCGCGCGACGGATTGCCCCCGGTTTGAGGGGGTGGGGAGTCTAGCAGCCGCCCGCGCGCTCGCAAGGGCTGGAAGAGCCTGCTACAAAACCGGCTTCGCGCGGCCCAAGTCGAACGTCGTTTTCAGAGCTCCCGCCATGCCCCAACTCGTCGGCAACGCGCTCATCGGTCAGTCCGGTGGGCCCACATGCGTCATCAATCAGAGCCTGGTCGGCATCGTCGAGTCGGCCGTGGCTTCGAGCGCGATCAAGAACGTCTACGGCGCGATCCACGGCATCAAGGGCGTACTGGAAGAACGCCTGATCGACCTCGGTCGCGAATCGAAGGCGGCGCTCGAAGCGGTGGCGGTCACGCCCTGCGCCGCGCTGCGCTCGGTGCGCAAGAAACCGACACGCGAAGAGTGCGAGCGCGCGCTGCGCGTCTTCAAGGCCCACGACATTCGCTACTTCTTCTACATCGGCGGCAACGACTCGGCGGAGACGGCGCACCTGATGAACGAGATCGCCGTGGCCGAGGGCTACGAGCTGCGTTTGTTCCATGTGCCGAAGACCATCGACAACGACCTGCGCGTGACCGATCACTGCCCGGGTTACGGTTCGGCGGCGCGCTTCGTCGCCAGCGCGTTCCTCGGCGACAACCAGGACAACCGCAGCTTGCCCGGCATCAAGGTCGACGTGGTCATGGGCCGCAACGCCGGTTGGCTGACGGCCGCGAGCGCGCTGGCGCGAATCCATCCCGACGATGGACCGCACTTGATCTACGTACCGGAGCGCGTGTTCTCGCTCGACAGTTTTCTCGGCGACGTCGATCGCGTGAACAAACAATACGGCAGCTGTCTGATCGCGGTCTCCGAAGGCATCCACGGCGCGGACGGAAAGTCCGTGATCGAGACCAAGGAAGTGGATTCCCACGGAAATGCGCAGCTCTCAGGCTCCGGAGCGCTCGGCGATTGGCTCAGCGAACAGATCAAGTAGAAGCTCGGCGAAAAGCTGCGCGTGCGCGCCGACACCTTTGGATATCTGCAGCGCTCCTTCGCCGGCGTGTGGTCGGAAACCGACGCCGCGGAAGCGCGCGAAGTCGGCCGCACGGCGCTGCGCATCGCCACGGACGGAACCCGGCCGCACGGTTCGATCGTGATCCTGCGCGAGCCGGGCAGCGCCTACCGCGTGCGCTACGACGTGACCGACCTGAAGAACGTCGCCAAGGACACGCGGCCCATGGAAGCGCGCTTTCTCAAGGGCGACAACGACATCGCGCCCGAGTTCCTCGAGTACGCGCGGCCGTTGGTCGGCCATCTGCCGGTCTGCGCCAGGCTTTCCGATCACCCGGTCGCGAAGAAGTTGTAGGCTCTTCGCTCGCTCGCCCTGCATTCCATCGCCCCGCACACTGAACGCATGAAGATCCTTTTCACCGCCGTCCTGATCAGTCCCTTGACCCTGTTGGCGACGAATGCCGGAGACGGTGTGCGCGGCTCGTATCTTGAACGCGCCAATCCGCTCGCCGCCGACGCGATCAAGGGCAAGCTCGAAGGCCGCATCGTGTTCGACGGCGAACGACCGGAACCGCGCCCGCTCGAGATTGCGGAGGACAAGGCCAAGGGCTGCACCAAGGCCGGCGTTGCGCTCGACAAACTCGATCGTTCGCTGCTCGTCGCCAAGGAACTCGGCATCAAGAACGTCGTGGTCACGATCGCGGTCAAGGATGCGAAGGTCAAGGTGCCCGAGAAACCGATCGTGCTCGACCAGATTGCCTGCGTCTTCGAGCCGCATGTGATCCTGCTTCCGGTGGGCGCGACCGTCGACTTCCTCAACTCCGACACGATCAGCCACAACGTCCGCTTCCTGGCGCGCAAGCACGAAAACCTGCCGAATTCCACGGTCGGGCCGGGCCTCAAGACGACGCAGACCTTCGACATCGGCGCCGACAAGATCGAGGTCAAGTGCGACCTGCACCCGTGGATGAATGCCTATCTCTTCGTCACGGATACGCCTTTTGCGGCGCTGACCGATGCGGAGGGGAAGTTCTTGATCCCCGATCTCGAACCCGGCGAATACAAGCTCACGCTGTGGCACGAGCGCCTGCCGAAGGTCGAAACGACCGTGACCATCCGGCCGGACGGCACGAGCGATCCGCTGACGGTCAAAATGGCCGAGAAAAAGAAGAAGCGCGAGTAAGGCCTGCGCATAGGCGCGCAGATCTCGCCAACTGTTGCACCCGCGAGCGCGTACATTCGCGTCGGATCCAAAGCACCAAGGAGTTCTGCCATGAATCGCTGCTCGGTATCGGTCGCCCTCGCGTTGTTCGGCTCGCCCCTTCTCGCCCAGTCCTCGGGTGTGATCGTGATCCAGCCTGACCAGGGATCGGCAGCGCGCGGCACTGCCCAATCGCACTACTATGTGCAGCAGGTCCCGCCGCACGGCGGAAACGTTCGAGTGTTCGAGGTCGCTCCGGGCGAAGTGCCGGGTCCTCGGGAAGGCGAACCCTGGCTCGGGCTTTCCATGCGCTCGCGCAAGGACGGCCAGGAACGGCTCGAGGTCGAGGAAGTCATGGGCGGTTCGCCGGCTGAGCGGGCCGGCGTCCATGTGGGCGACAAGCTCGTCGCGCTGGAAGGTCGCGCTGTCGCCACACACGACACCCTGATGGCTGTGCTGCGCGAGCATCGTTCCGGCGATCGCGTCGAGTTGACGGTCGAGCGAACGCTGAAGGCCAGGCTCGGCGAAACCACGGACGACGGCAAGCAGGCCTTTCTCGGGGTGACCACGGCGACTCAGGCGCAGGCCGAGGGCCGTGCCGGCGGAATCCAGGGCCTCACTCTGGGACAGGTCGAACGCAACTCCGCGGCCGCAGCCGCCGGGCTGGTCATCGGCGAGCGCATCGCAGCCGTCGCGGGAGTCGAGGTCAACACCAGCGAAGAACTGCGCACAGCAGTTCGATCCCACCAACCGGGCGAGCAGGTCGAATTGCGCATCCAGCGCGACCTCGAGGTCGAGCTCGCGGCGCGCCCTGGAAAGGGAGCGCAGGGCAACCGCGCGGTCACTGGCCAGGGCTTGGGCGCCTTCAGCCAGCCCGTCAAGCCTCCCCAGGACATCAGCCCCGGTTTTGATGTTTTCGGCAGATCCACGCAGCCTCCGTCCCTGCCCGCGCCGGAAGGCGGCGGCCAGGGGCCCCACGGTGGGCAACCCTTCAGCCCCCACATGGGCGCCGACCCCCACGGGAACCAGCAGCCGGGAGGCTTCCTGTGGCAACCTGACCCACCCCGTGAGGCACAGCCCGGCGCCCAGGCACCGAGAAGCCCGCAGCTGCGGGAACGAGCAGCACCGGCTTTGCCCAGGACGGAGGGGCCGACCACGCCGCGCAACCAGAAGCGCGCGCCGAATCGTTCAGGACAGGACCAGATCGCGGCGGAGTTGCTAGACGAACTCCGCGCCCTGCGGGCCGAGGTCGCCGAGCTGCGCCGGGAGATCGAGAGCCTGCGCCAGAAGCGCCGCTAGCCGGCCTTTTCCGGGCTCCAGGTGTGCAGGAGTGGGGCCAGTGCCCTGAGACAGGCCTCGTTGCGGATTGCCGCCCGCTGACGTTCGGCAGCCCGTTCTTCCGCCATGAGCTTGAGTTGGCGCCCAACGAACCCCAGCAGTCGATCGCGCTGGTCAGGCCGAGCATTGGCGGCGCGTTCCAGCATCGGCAGGAAACGGGCACCTGCGCCGTCCGGAAGACCGTGACGGCGGCAGAGCTGGGCCAGTTTGAGTGCGGGGTCGAAGGGGGACATGGGATCGGCCTGGGGCGGCGACCGGTCCGTGGGGTTCGGTAGCACCAAGTTCTCCGGGCCCGGGAAGCCTACCCCGGCCGCAAGAGTCGAGCCGTCGATCGCCGTGGGACCCGCTGCTCGGCCTGAGCTTTCCGGCCGGGCTCGCGGGAACGCAGAATGTTTCGTGCCCATGTCCGAGTCGCCCTCTCCGCCCCCCCAGGATTCCACGCCGGAGCACCGCCGCCGGCCGCGCTACAGCGGCAAGCACCCGCGGCAATTCGCAGAGAAGTACAAGGAACTCGATCCGGAGAAACACCCAAAGCTGATCGCCCACGTGCGCGCGCGCGGCGCCACGCCCGCGGGGCAGCACATCCCGATCCTGGTCGACGAGATTCTCGAAGTCCTGCGTCCGACGCCCGGCGAGCGTGGCGTCGACGCGACGCTCGGATACGGAGGACACGCCGCGCGCATCCTCGAACGAGTGCGGCCGGGCGGCCAATTGCTCGCGCTCGATGCCGACAGCATCGAGCTCGCCAAGACCGAAGCGCGCTTGCGTGAAGCGGGGCACGCTGAACCAGCGCTCATTCTGCGCCGCACCAATTTTGCCAGCCTTTCTAGCACGCTCGACGAAGTCGGCTGGGGCGACGGCATCGATTTTCTGCTCGCCGATCTTGGCTTGTCCTCGATGCAGATCGACGATCCCGCGCGCGGATTCACGTTCAAGCACGCCGGACCGCTCGACATGCGCATGAACCGCAAGCGCGGTCTGTCGGCGGCGCAGTATCTCGCGCGCGTGAGCGCAGAGGAACTCGAGCGAGTCTTGGATCAGAACGCCGATGAACCGCGCGCGCGGCTACTCGCGCAGGCGATTCTGACTCGTCGTGGTGCGATCGCCGGCACGCTCGACTTGGCGCGCGCTGTGCGCGAGACGCTCGAAACGAGATGCGAGCCCGAGGTTTGCGAGCAAAGCGTCCGGCTCGTCTTCCAAGCCCTGCGTATCGAAGTCAACGACGAGTTCGGCGTGTTGGATCGGCTGCTCGCGCAATTGCCGACTTGCCTGCGGCCAGGCGGCCGCGTCGCCATTCTTTCCTTCCATTCCGGGGAGGACCGGCGCATCAAGAAGGCTTTCGAGCGCGGGCTCGCCTCGGGGGCCTTTTCGGAGGTTGCCGAGACGCCGATCAGGGCCAGCGCCGAGGAACGCAGGGGCAATCCGCGTTCAAGTTCGGCAAAATTGCGCTGGGCGAAGCGTTTGCAGGTATTGTGAACGCACCGTTAGGCGCCATGGACCCGACTTTCGACAAAACGCGCATCCTGCATCTGAGTTCGGACCCGAGTGAATCCGCCCTGCTCGCTGCTGAGCTCGAGGCCGAAGCGATGCCTGCTCGCGTGAGCTCCGCCTCGACCGAGCGTGCGCTGCGAGCGGCCCTCTCAGCCGACGACATCGCGTTGGTTGTCGCCGACCTTCCGTTGGCCTTTGAAAGTGCCGCGGCGTGCCTTTCCGAGTTGCAACGCGCGCGACCCGAGCTTGAGGTCATCTTCCGCGCCGGTTCGGCAGGCCATCGCACGGTCACCAATTCTGTTTCGCAGACCGCGCGCGCCGTGCGTGAAGCGCTGTTGCATCGCGGCGACGTCGGCAGGACGCCGGCGGAGCAGCGCGAGATGATCGAGCGCATCGTCAAGAGTCAGGCGGCGCAGTTGCGCCTGTCGCGCCGCGATCTGTGGGACTTCGACGAAGCCATGCGCGACATCACGCGCATCGCGGCCGAGTTGGTCGACGTCGGCCGAGTGAGTTACTGGGAGGTCGATCCCACGACGTCGAAGATGAAGTGCCTGCAACTCTTCGACCGCGAGCAGGGGCATGCCGGCGTGACGGAACTCGAGCTGGGCCCTTCCTATCTCGCCGCGCTCGAGGAGGCGATCTTCATCGCCGCCGACGACGCTCAGCACGATCCGCGCACCAGCGAGTTCACCGCCAACTATCTTTCCAAGCTCGGGATCACGTCGATGCTCGACGCGCCGGTGCGCCGCGACGGCCGCATCGTCGGCGTGCTCTGCCACGAGCATACCGGGCCGGCCCGTCACTGGTCGGTGCTGGATCAATGCAGCGCGGCCGCGCTGGCCGACATCGTGGTGCGAGCGCTCGAAGTGCGCGATCGCCGGCGCGCGGAGGCACGTCTGCGCGAAGCCGAGAAATTCGAGGTCATCGGCCGGCTCGCCGGACGGCTGGCCCACGACTTCAACAATCTGTTGACCGTGATCCTGGGCAACGCCCAGCTGGCGCTCCAGCGCCAATCCGCCGACTCCGCCGATCGCGACGGACTGGAGCAGATCATTCGCGCGGGCGAGGATTCGACCGCGCTCATTCGGCAACTGCTGGCCTACTCGCGCCACGAAATCGTGGCTGCCCGTGTCTTGGATCTGCGCGCAGAAGTCAGCTCGATCCTGCCCATGCTGCAGCGACTGCTCGGAGCCGACGTGGCCGTGCGCTTCGAGCTGGGCAGCAAGCCGCTGTGGGTCGAGATCGATGCCACTCAGCTGCAGCAGGTGCTGCTCAATTTGGCCGCGAACGCGCGCGACGCCATGCCCCACGGCGGCGAACTGCATCTGACACTTTCGGGCGAAACTTTGCCGGCGCGCATGGCCGGCGAGCAGCCGCGCTCGTTGGTTCGACTGCGCGTTCGCGACAGCGGCGCAGGGATCTCAGCCGAGATCCTGCCGCGCATCTTCGAGCCTTTTTTCACCACCAAGGAGGCCAAGCTCGGCACGGGCCTAGGGCTGGCTTCCGTTGCGGAAATCGTGCGCCGCGCCGGAGGCGAAGTCTCGGCTGAGAGCCGGCCTGGACAGGGCGCCACGTTCGACATTCGGCTTCCCTCGGTGGCCGATCCCGCGACGCAGCGAACCGGCCAGGTCCAGTCCAAGGCGCAGACCCGGACGGTCAAGAATTTCAAGACCACCACTGCATTGATCGTGCAGTCCGACGTCTCCCTGCGGCGCGCGATGGCCCGTCAGCTTGCGGACAAGCAGATTGGAGTGCTCGAGGCCAGCGGGCCTGTCGAAGCGCTGGAGTGGCTGGCGCGCGGCTCCCCATTCGACGCGGTGGTCACGGATTACGTGCTGCCCAAGATGGACGGTGTGCGATTGATTCGCCACCTGAGGGACTTTCGCCCCAATCTCCCGGCCGTGCTCGTCGCCGAGGCCGGCCGTTGCAGCCAGGTCGAGCTGGAGTCGTTGAAGAAGTCCGGCGCCACGGAGCTGCTCGCGAAGCCGCTGACTCCCGGGGATCTGGCGGGCTCGTTGGCGCGCTTGCGCTAGCGTTCCGAGGGCTCTTCGCCGCGATCGCGGCGGACGATCACGCGCCGGCCGCGCAATTTGGTTCCGCGCAAAGCCTGGATGATGTGGTCGGCGTGTTCGGCCGCGACCTCGACCAATGAGAATCGGTCGGCGATCTCAATCGCTCCGATCGAAGCGTTCGTCAGGCCGGTCTCGTTGGTGATGGCGCCGACGAGGTCGCCCGGTCGCAGCGATTCGAAGCGGCCGGCGCCGACGAAGATGCGCACACTGTCGTGGCGCGGCGCGCGGTCGCGACCGCCGGTCGGGCGCTGCTGCGGCCGTTCGCGATTGTCCGGGCGTTGCTCGTGACCCCAGGACGGACGCTCTTGCGAACCCGGGCGCTTGGCAGCCGCGCGCGGTTCGATGCTGACATCCTTTTCGTCGGCCTTCGCGCCGTTTTCGGCGTGGCTGCCTTCGTGTGCGAGCTTGACCGCGGCCGCCGCCACGTCCATCGGATCGAGGTCGGTCGCGAGTTCGTTGACCAGGTCGCGATAAATGTCCAGATCGCCCGCGACCACGGTCTCGCGCAGCGAGGCACGCGTGAGTTCGAGGCGGCGATGGCGCAAGTCGGCCACGGTCGGAATCGTCGCGGCGATGATCTTCTGGCCGGTCGCCTGCTGGATGTTGCGCAAGAGGCGGTGTTCGCGCGGTTCGACGAAAGTGATCGCCACGCCTTCGCGGCCGGCGCGTCCGGTGCGCCCGATGCGGTGCACGTAGGCATCCGGCTCGGTCGGCACGTCGTAGTTGACCACGTGGCTGACGTGCTGGATGTCGAGGCCGCGAGCCGCGACATCGGTGGCGATCAAGAGATCGGCCATGCCGGTGCGGAAGCGGTGCATCACGCGATCGCGCTGCTCCTGCGCGAAACCGCCGTGCAGCGCTTCGGCGCGATAGCCGCGCGCGTTCATGGCATCGTGCAACTGATCGACCTCCAGACGCGTGCGGCAGAACACGATCGCCGACGTCGGCGTCTCCATGTCGAGCACGCGGCCGAGCGCCACGGGCTTGTGCACGCGCGGCACGACGTAGGCGACTTGGCGCACGCGCGGCACTTCGCCGGCCGGCGTGCGTTCGCGCGCGATGGCGATGCGCAACGGATCGTGCAAGTGGCGTTCGCCGATCTCCAGGATGCGCGGGGCGAGCGTGGCCGAGAACAGCGCGGTCTGCCGTTGCGGATTGGCTTTCGAGAGGATCTTGTCGAGGTCGTCGGCGAAGCCCATGTCGAGCATCTCGTCGGCCTCGTCGAGCACGAGCATCGTCAGTTCGTCGAGCACGATCGTTCCGCGCTCGAGGTGATCGCAGGCGCGGCCGGGAGTCGCGACGACGATCTGGACGCCGCGATCGAGCGAACGCAGCTGCAGCCCGAACGATTGACCGCCGTAGATCGGCAGCACCGTGGCGTGTCGCGCCTTGCCGTAGCGATGGATCGATTCGGCGACCTGCATCGCCAGCTCGCGCGTCGGCACCAGCACGAGCGCGCGCGGCCGATTGGGCTTGGGATTGCCATCGCAGCAGCGCTGGATCATCGGCAGCGCGAAGGCCGCCGTCTTGCCCGTGCCCGTGGCCGCTTGTCCGAGCAGGTCGCGACCCGCCAGCAACGGCGGAATCGCCTCGCGCTGGATCGGCGTGGGTTCTTCGTAGCCCAGGCTCGCGAGGGCGTTGAGCAGTTCGGGCGCGATCCCCAAGGCCGCAAATCCGCTGGTCTGACTCGGCTTCGTATCGGGCAGTGTTTCGGAGATCGATTCGTTGGCAGGCATATTCATGATTCTGGAGTCCTGAGGACAATCGCGCAGTATCGCATGAGTTTGGCGGCAGGTGGGCCTCCATCTCGACTCTTCGTGCAAACGCGGCGGAATCGGGCCTCGCGGGCCGACTTTTCCGCAGTCTGGCTACAGTGATCCGCCCAAGAATCGCGGGCCCGCTGCTCGCCGGCCCCGCAGGAAGCACCATGAACGAATCAATCTATTGGCTTCTCGAACTGAAGATCCAGCCTCGCCAGATGGAGGAATTTCGCGCGCTGATGAAGGCGATGATCGAATCCGCGCGCGGCGAGGTCGATACTCAGAGCTACGACTGGACGCTTTCGGAGGACAGCAAGACCTGTCATATCTTCGAACGCTACTCCGACTGCGCGGCCGCGATGATCCACGTACGCACACTGCAGGCCAAGTTCGCGGGAAAGCTCCTGGACCTGGCCAAGCCTGTGAGCCTCGTCGTCTACGGCAAGCCCACGCCGCAGTTGCGCGATGCCATGGCGGCGTTTTCGCCGACGTTCATGTCGCCGCTGGGCGGCTTCCACCGCTGAGCGGCGGTCAGATCGCGGGCAACTCGCCGCTGACCCGATGGCCGAGCGCTTCGAGCGCGCCGCGCGCGGCGTCGAAGCTGTCGACCGAGATCAGGATCCAGTCCGTGTCGTAGGTCGCAAGCACGAACACCGAGACGCGCGCGTTGGCCAAGGCCGTGCACAGGCTGGCCATGATTCCGACCGCGGCCATGGAGACGGTGCCCTCGATTCCGAGCGCGAGCCTGTCGCGCACTTGAACGACATCCAGAGGCACGTGCCGCGCCGCGCAGACGATCGACAGCTCCGCGGGCGTGCGCGTGGACGAGACGAATGAGCCGCGCGCCCAGGCGGGCATCGCTGCGTCCGGGGCGAGGCGCGCGATGGCCAAGCGCTCGCCATGGATCGCGAAATGGAATTTCAGGCTCGTCATGAGGGCTGAGAATACGCGAGACGTGCTTGCCAGGCGGCCGGCGGCCCTGATTCCGGTTCCAGGCTCAAGTTCGGCAACGCGCCAACTCGACTCCTCCGCACCGGATTCCCCTGTCTGGTTCCCCCGTGTTCCGCACTCTTTGTCGATATGCCGCCAGCGCGGCCTTGCTGATGCTTGTCTGGCAATTCTGGCCGGCTTGCGCGGCGCGGGCCGGGACGGCGGTCAGGCTTGATCTGCAAGGACTGGTCGACGGCGCGGAGCTTTGCATCGAAGGGCGCGTGCTCGACATGCACGTGGAACTCGATCTACGCGGGCGACCGTGCACACGCGCCACCCTGGTGGTGGTGCGCGACCTGCTCGGCTCTGCCGCGGGCAGATTCGACGTGCGCCTTCCGGGCGGTGTCCTGCCCGACGGTTCAGGGCTCGTACTTCCGGGAATGCCGAGCCTGTACCTGGGCGAAGAAGTCGTGCTGTTCCTCTCCGAAGAAAGCAGCGCCGGTCTGCGCATTCCCACCGGTCTTGCCCAGGGCAAGTTCCGTATCGCGCGCGACGCACAGGGCGGCCGTACGCTCGTGCGCGACGACGCCGATCTCGAATTGCTCGACCTGGCAAGTTTGCAGACGAGCCACGCCAATCTGGCCGCGGTCTACGACTACGCCGCGTTCATGGCGGAAGTCCAGGCTGCTGTCGCGCATCGTCGCGCTCTGCCGCTTCCGTTGTCGCCATCCAGCGAGGGCAAGTAGCGTGCGACGGTGCACGTCCAGCCACGCGATGGGTGCGATCCTCCTGCTCGCGAGCGCGTTGTTCGCGCACGTGCGGCTGATCCATCCGGGCAACGGCAAGCCGCTCTACTGGCAGGATCCCGCGCACATCTCGGTCACGATCTCCTCGCAGGGCTCTGACAATCTCTCCGACAACAGCCACCGGACGGCGATCTCTGGTTCGATCGCAGCGTGGAACAAGGCTAGCGGCACGCGCGCCCATCTGATCGAGAACACTTCGGCTGTCGATCGAGCACGGACCGACTGGGCCGCCGACGATCTGCACCTCGTCTGGTTCGATGAGACCGGTTCCTGCGGCTATTTTCCGGCAGGTTCGGGCAGCGTCGCAGTCACACCGGTCTGGTTCACCTCCGGCGGCCGCATCAGCGATGCGGACATCTTGTTCAACGGTCTTGGCTACAACTTCACGACGAGCGCGACGCCCGGCAGATTCGACATCGAGGACATCGCCACGCACGAGTTCGGCCATCTGCTCGGACTCGATCATTCCGGATTCGTCGGAGCGAGCCTCTATCCGTACGTTTCTCCGGGTTCCACGTTGCTGCGTTCGATTTCGAGCGACGACGAACATGGCCTGCGCGACGCCTACCCATTGGGGTCGGCAGGCTCGATCAGCGGCACCGTGAAACGCCAGAGCGACTCCAGCGTGGTCCGTGGTGCCTATGTTGTCGCGCGCTCGAGCCACGGCCGCAGCGTCGCATCGGCCCTGGCCGCGTACTCCGGCGCGTTTCGGATCAATGGACTGCTGCCCGACGATTACGAGTTGTACGCGACACCGCTGGACTTTCCGGTATCGAGCGGCAATCTCACGGCGGGTCGCACCGTGCAGACCGATTTCCGTTCGACCGAGTACGGAACGGTCAGTGTCGCCGCCGCTGCCGCGGTCTCCGTCGGCGATCTGCTTGTCGACGCGGACACCAGTTTCAGTCTGGGCCGCAACTACGATCCGCTGCCGCTCGCGGGAGTGATCGGCGACACGCGAGTGCTCACGTTGCATGGATCCGGCCTGCTGGCCGGCTCGTCACTTGTTGCCGGCGATCCGTCGATCGCAATTGTCGTGCTCGGCTGGTACGACCATCAGGTGCAGTTCAGCGCCATGGTTCCCGCAAGCGCCGATGGGGGACACGTCGACCTGATCGCGACTTCGCCGCTAGGCGAAAGAAGCGTCCTGCCTGGAGCCTTGGAAATCGTACCGCCTTCGCCGCTGGTGCTCGCTGTCGTTCCAGGAGCGGCGAGCGACTCGGGCGGAGCGGACTTGACCGTCACGGGCAGCAATTTTCGCGGCGGCCTGCGCCTGGTCATCGGTGAGCGAATCTACGAGGACGGCGTTGCCGGCGGCTGCAGCGTGATCGACGCGAACACGATCACGCTGACGGCCCAGCCCACTGCCGGCGGAGCCTACGACGTGGTCGCGATCGACGCGACCGGCGTCGAAGGCCGGCTCGAGGACGGCCTCCTTTTCATCAGCGTGCCGCAAATCCAGAGCGTGTTTCCCAGCGCCGGCGCGACGCTGGGGGGCACGAGCGTGACGCTCGTCGGAACGGGTTTCGTGCAGGGCTCGAGCGTGCGCATCGACGGCGTCGATCAACCCAACACGACCGTCGTGGACACGACGCGCATCGTGCTCACGACCGAACCCGGCGTGCCTGGCGGTCCCTATGTGATCGAGGTCGAGAATCCCGGCGCGACGATCGCGACGGCTGCCTTCGCCTATTCCGCCTCGCCGGATCCCAGCCTGACTTCGCTCGATCCCGCCCTTTCTTCGACTTCGGGCTCGGTGCTCGTCACGTTGCACGGCGCTGGATTCGCGCCGACCACTGAGGTCGCCTTCGGCGCCGATCCCGCGACGGGCAGCGGCGGTGTCGGCGCCGATTCCGTCACGTTCATCGACGCGCAGACACTTCAAGTCGTCGTGCCCGCGCATCAGAGCGGCGTCGTGTCCGTGATGGTCAGCGAGCCCGCATCCGGGCAAGCCACGTTGCTGGCGGATTCGTTCACGTATCAGGACTCCGCTGGCCGCGGCGGATGCGCGCCATTTGGAACGATCGAGCACACCACGTTGCGCGGCGCGCTCGAAGGCAGCTGGTGGATCCTTGCCGCGTTGATCGGCGCGCTCTGGCTCGCGCGTTCGCGACCCGGGCCAAGTCCGTCGTATTGAGCTCGAGCGCGCGCGCATTCGCGCGCAAGTGCCGCGAGGCGTAGAATCGCCGCCGAACATGGCAACGATCGCATTCGACATCGAGGTGGCCGGCTTTCCGTGGAGCGAAGTCGACGAGATCACGCGCGGCTACTTGCTCCATCGAGCGAAGAGCCCCGAGGATCGCGACGCCGTTCCGGATCGCACGGCCCTTTTCCCCGGCCTGGGCAAAGTGATCGCGATCGGCATGTGGGATCTCGAGCGCGACCGCGGGATCATGCTGCTCGAAGGTGCGACGGCACCCGAGCACGATTGGGAGAAGGTCGCGCACTCCAAGATCTTTCGCGGCAGCGAGGCGGAACTGCTGCGGCGCTTCTGGGACATCGTCGGCAAGTCGCGCGTTCGCCTGGTCAGTTACAACGGCCGCGGTTACGACGGGCCGATCCTGATGATCCGCTCCGCGCAGCTGGGCATCCGGCCGTCGCTGCAGCTGGTGCCGTATCGCTACGACATCGCCAGCCACTGCGATCTGTTCGACGTGCTCGGATTCCAGGGCGGCACGCGCGAGCACTACTCGCTCGACTATTGGTGCCGCCGTTTCGACATCGAGAGCCCCAAGGGTTCCATCGACGGCAGCCAGGTCGGTCGCGCGTACCGCGACGGCAAGATCGAGGACATCGGCGAATACTGCCTGCGCGACGTGCGCGCGACGGGCGAGCTGTACAAGAAACTCGAGAGCACGTTGCTCGTGCACTTCAAGGGCGGGCCGAATCCCGCGCCCAGCTAGCGGTACGCTTCAGTACAGATCCCACGCGCGCCAGTGTTCGCTCTCGCGATCGGCAACGACCGAAGAGACTCTTGTCGGTCGGAGTGTGGGTCGAGGCTTCGGTCCAAGTGTCGCGAAGCTGAAGCAGGTTCTGGCGGTAACTCAGGGCGCGACATTCGCAACGAGGCGCGCGAGTGGACGAGCAGTTCAAGCGCCTTGCTTGTCTGAGGCACAGATCTTAGCCCAAATTTCTTGAGGTGTTCGCTGCGATCCATTCGGGTGCAATCCGTCGACGATCCGTGCCCCAAAGACCGATGTGATTCGAACCCAATCGTGCTTGATATCCGCCATTTGTCTGTCAAAGCAGCGTGGGTCGATCCCTCCGCGGGCGATGAACGCCAGTCGAGCCATGTCGTGTTCTGCACGAAACCACCAGACTCGAACTCCCTCCGCCTGCAAGGCGCGGACTACCTCTAGAAGGCGTGTCGGAAATCCCCAGTCCAAGATCACTGGCCGCGCCAACCTCCTTATCGCTTCGACGAACCTGGTGGCGCGCTGGGTCATGATCAACTCATCCCACTCGCCGTGGATTCCGGCGCGGTCGAAATCCACACCCGAGTCTCTTTCGGCATTGATGTGAAGGTAGCCGTGTTGTTCGGCGAGCCACTTGCCCAGCCAAGACTTTCCAGTCGCAGGAACGCCGGCGACGAACAGGATGTCAAAGTTCTTTTCATTCACTGCGGAAAGCCTGCTGCGGTGGGGGGCCTCAACTGCAAACCTGGGCCGGGTCGTGTCACGAACACCGTGCGGAACAGACCACATATGGTGCGTATGGTCCATCACGATCAGCATTCGCCAGCCATGCGATGCCAGCGTCGAGGGCCTGTCGCCCGTTGGGGGGCGGACAAGAAGTCGCCTTTCCTAACGACCAGCGGATGACTCCTATGCCGCAGCTTCACCAAGCCGATGCCCCGTTCTGCTCCGCTCCCACACGTAGTCGTACACGCCCCCCGCGAGAGCTTCGGCTTCCGCATCCGTGAACGGCGGGCGCGGCAGGGTCTGGAACAAGTGGTCGAGGATCGAGATGCGGACTTCGGCCTGCGTCTCCGCGTTCTTCGTCCAGTCGTGCATGGTCTGCAACAGCCCCGTCAGCGACGCCAACAACGACTTGCTCGCCTGCTTGAGCTTCTCGCGGTCGGCCGCGCTGATGCTCTCACGGAAGAGCATCTGAAAGAGGGCGTACTCATCCTCGCTGAGCCCCTCGTCGGCGGCGCGGCGCTGTTCGGCGTCTAGACTGGCAGCCAGCTCGATCAGCTTCGCGAAGGTCGCCTCGACGGTGACGCGGTCCTTCTCGCGATTGTACTCGGCGACGATCTCCTGGTACTTGCGGTAGTAGTCCATCCGCAACGGGTTCACCGCGAGCATCTGCGCGAGCTTCTTCTCGATCAGGTCGCGGATGTCCTGGATCGCGGCCTGCTTGCGCTTGACCTTGTGCGCGAACTCGTCGCGAAGCTTCTCGAAGTCGATCTGGCTGAGGTCCACGGTCAGCCCCTCGGCGTGATCCTCTCCGGGCTTCTGCGCCCGGATCGCTTCGTTGACGATCTTGTGCAGCTCCTTGAGGACCTCGGTCACGTCCGCCGTGTCCCGCTTCTCCTCCAGCTTCTTGTAGATGGCCTCGATGTTGTCGTGGCGCTCGGCGTACGCGCGCGCGCTCGGCTCCACGAGCAGCGCCTTGAAGCGCACGAACACCTGCCGCGCGATGATCTCGTAGCGCCGCTTGGCCTCGTCGGAGGTGTACAGCGCGTTCACGGCGTCGCGCAGGGCTTCGATCCTGGTGAAGCCCTTCGATCCGACAAGACGTGTGGGCTCGAACCCCAGACCCTTCAGGTGCACCTCGGCCGCCTCGATCGCTTCTCGCAGAAGCCTGACCAGTTCCTCGATCGGCGCCACGATCTCGCCGTCGCCGCCAGCACCCTCGTCGTCACCAACCGCGTACTGAGCAAGCGCGGCACGCAGGCTCTTGAGCATGCCGTTGTAGTCAACGATTACGCCGCAGTCCTTGCCGGGATACACGCGATTCGCGCGAGCGATCGCCTGCATCAGCGTGTGCGCTTTCATTGGCTTGTCGATGTACAGCGTCGCGAGGCACTCGACGTCGAACCCAGTGAGCCACATCGCGCACACGATCGCGATGCGGAACGGGTGCTGCGGGTTCTTGAAAGCGTCCTCGACGCCGATCCGCTTCCCGTCGGGCGTCTCGAACCCGGACTTCATCACCTGCCGGTGCGGGATGATGTCGAAGCCCCACTTCTTGAAGTCCCGGACTTCGTTCTGCGCCTCGCTGACGACGATCTCGATGAGGGTGCTCGCCATCCACTCCGCTCGGGCGCGCGTCCGACGGAGGATCAGATCCAGCCGTGTCCGCTCGTCCGCGTCCGACGTCGCCGCGACCTGTGCCTCCAACTTCGGCAGTAGCGCCTGCAACTCCGCGACCTTCGCCCTCCAGCGCGGCTCGATCCGCTGGAACATGCGCGCGCAGGTGAGCTTGTCGATGCACACGAGCATCGACTTGCCGGTCTCCCAGCGCGTCGAACAGTGCTCGACGAAGTCCTCGGCGATCTTGTCGAGCCGGTCGTCGGCCGTGATGACCTCGTAGTCCTTGCCGAGCAGCCGCTCCAAGAGCGCCGTCTGGTCGGCGTCCAGCTCCGCCTCCTCGATCTTTGCCGCGATGCGGTCGTTCAGGTCGAGGCACGCAAGCCCAAGCTTCTCGCCCCGGTTCTCGTACACGAGCCGGACCGTCGACTGGTCCTCGACCGATCGGTTGAAGTCGTACCGCGAGACGTAGCTGCCGAAGATGCGCCGGGTCAGGTGGTCGTGCTTGAACAGCGGTGTTCCCGTGAAGCCGATGAACGAGGCGTTCGGCAGCGCGAGGCGCATGTTCCGCGCGAACTTCCCGGACTGCGAGCGGTGGGCCTCGTCCGAGATCACGATGATGTCGTCGCGCGCGCTGTAGGGCTCCGTCACCAGCTGGTTGAACTTGTGGATCAGGCTGAAGACGAAGCGGTGGTTCTGGCCGAGCAGCCCCTTCAAGTCATCACCTGACCGCGCTCGCGGCGTCTTTTCGTCCGCGACGCCGCAGCCGACGAACGTTCGGAATATCTGGTCGTCCAGATCCTCGCGATCCGTCATCAGCACGAACGTGAAGTTGCCGGGGACGACCCGCCGGACCTTCTCGGCGAAGAAGGCCATCGAGTAGGACTTGCCGCTGCCCTGCGTGTGCCAGAACACGCCCAGGCGACCTAAGTCCGGGTGCGCCCACTTGAGCAGCGGTAGATCGTCTTTTTCCCGCTGCTGCGCCTTCGCCTCGTAGCCGGCACCCGGAGCCGGACCGTCCGCCACGGCAGAAAGTTCTTCGCGAACCGCCGGGTACTCGACGAGGCGCTTGTCGGGCGGGAACTGTCGCTTCAGGTCCTCCTGCCGCTGGACTGCCGCCACCGCGCTGTTGACGCCGAGAACTTGGTGATTGCGCGCCACGATCTTGCGCGTCCCGCCCACGCGGCTCTCGTCGTAGAGGATGAAGTTCTCGACCAGATCCAGCATTCGATCTTTCGCGAGCATCCCGTCGAGCAGGGCCTCGGCTTCGAGGCGGCCCTTGTCCTTCTCGGCGTTGCGCTTCCACTCGGCGAAGTGTTCCCACTTGCTCGTGATCGAGCCGTACCGGGCGCGGTGACCGTTGCTCACCACGAGGAATACGTTGTGGTGGAAGGCGTGGGCGATGCTGCTCTCGTCCAGGTAGTCCGTCAGGTTGTCGTCGAACCCCGCGCGGATGTTCCGATACACGGCCTTCAGCTCGATGAAGACGAGCGGCAACCCGTTGACGAAGCACACGAGATCGGCGCGCCGGTTGTAGTGCGGAACCCGGACGCCCTGGATCTTGAGTTCACGGACGGCGACGAAGCGGTTCTTGCTCGCGTCGCGGAAGTCGATCACGCGCGCACGTTCCTGGCGCAGCGTTCCGTCCGCGTCGCGCCAGGACACGGGCACGCCACCCCGGATGAAGGCGTAGTACTCGCTGTTGTGCTGGATCAGGGAGCGCGAGCTGTCGATCCGCGTGAGGGTGGAGAGCGCCTCCTCGCGCGCGGTCTCCGGCATCCCAGGGTTGAGCTGCGCCAAGGCAGCGCGCAGATCGCGCGTGAGCACAACCTCGCGCTCGCTCACACGGCCGAGCGTCCCTTGCAAGCCGAACACCTCGTCCTTCCAGGCGTAGACGCTCTCCCAACCGAGCTGATCGCGGAGATGAAGCTTCTTCGAGAACCCGCCTGCCTCCAGCGCCGGGTATCCCAGGGTCGAATAGAGCCGGATGACCTCTGCCATCTGGCCCACGGTGACGGCGTAGGTTCGCTTCTCGTAGATCGTGGGCATTGACGTGGCTCCGTGAGTTTGGGGTGCAGAACGCCTGAGCGAACTGTCAGGCCGCACTCGGCGACAGTGACAGGAAGAACGCCAGCCAGAGACCTACCAGCAGCGCGAAGCTGGCCAGGAACACCGAGAGGCGGTGCATGACCTTGTTGTACGTGCAGTGGATGAGGCTGTGCGCCACGCGCAGCGCCACATAGAGCCAGGCGCCGACAACCAACCACGGCGGCGTGTGATTCGTCGCCAAGGCGACCGCCACGAGCGCGTAGAAAAGTACCGGTACCTCGAACAGGTTTCGGAAGTTGTCTGCAGCCTGGACGTTTTCCAGGCGCGCCGCCATTTGCACGGAGGTGGCCGCGGCCTGCGGGTGGATGCGCTTCTGACGCATTTCCTGCACGCGGGTGGACAAGAGGCGCGCGCCGACCAGGAACGTCAGGACAACGAGCCCGAGCGAAGCGGCAATGAGTTGTATGGCGTTGGCGGTCATGTTTCGTGCTCCTGTGCGGTCTTGCGTTTGAGCTGAGCGTTCCGGACAGGCGCCTTGCGTGGCCTGATCCTAGGGGAGCACGACGCCCACTGCGAGCGCTGCAGCCCGAACCTGGGCAGGCCAATTGATCATTCCAGGATCTTTGCCGCTGGCCATTCCGATCAAGTAGGCGGGCTCGGTGCTGACGTTCCTGAATCCTCTGGAAAGGCCAGCCGGCACGCTGACGGTGTCCCATGGCTCCAGGAACACGCTTCTCTGCCCTTGCGGTCCCCAGAAGATTTCCCAACGTCCGGTCAGTGCGACGAAGACTTCCTGGGTCAAGTGGTTGTGCAGAGGCGCTGATTTGCCTGGCTCGCAATGCACGATGCTCATGTGGAAGCCTTCGGCGGCAAGTGGTGCTCCTGGCGTTTGGCCCAGCACTCGCAGCGTGGTGCGTTCGCAGCCCGGGATCGCCGAGTCGACATAGTCGTCGGTCGGCTTCAGGTCGCGAAAGCGAGCAACCCGGGTCTCCATCTCGTCAACCGATGGGTTGGCATCGGTGATGGGCGCGGTGTCGGGCATGAATTTCCTCTGCTGCGGCGCTCAGGCCGGGTTGCTCCAAACAGCGTCAGCTACTTTGGCCGGTGGAGCGCACATAGCTTGCTGCCGTCCGGGTCTCGCACATAGGCAAGGTACATCGCACCGAGCTTGCTCTCGCGAAGGCCCGGCGCTTGCTCGATCGAAGTTCCACCGTGCGCAACCGCTGCATCATGGAACTTGCGCACCTGCTCCGCAGAATCGCACTTGAACCCTATGGTCCCACCGTTGGCGAACGTCGCCGCTTCGCCGTTGATTGGCTCGGTGACGCAGAAGGTTCCACCATCGTGCCGATAGAAGAGCCGCATGTGACCGGTTCCTGACGCGTTGCGCATCGGCTCGCCTGCGCCAAGCACGCCGAGCACTGCGTCGTAAAAGCGCCGGGACCGATCAATGTCGTTCGATCCGACCATCACGTGGCTGAACATTGCTTTCCTTCCGATTCATCGTGTTCGCAGCTGATGATGGTATGCGAATCGTCTGGCGGTCGCTCCCGGTTCGGCCTCGCATGTGAATTCACCGGCCACCGGATGGCGAAGGGACAAGCGTCAATTGATCTGCAAAGCGCGCGCTGTGAACGTGCATCGAAGCACAGACCAGACTGCACATGTCCTCGGGCGCCTGAGAGAGCGGCGCGCGTGAGCTTCATGCTCACGCCTTCCCTCGACAACCACGCTTGGCTTCGCCAGAGCTACTCCCTTGCCCGAGTCGCCTGTTACTGCGCGAGTGCCGCCTTCACGCGCGCGAGCTCCGGGTGGCTCGCGTCGGCGCGCTCGAAGAGTTTGGCGACCTGCGCATAGTGGCTGCGCGCCTTCGTACGATCGCCGGCAGCCGCGGCAGCGTGCGCCGCGCCAAGCGCGGCGCGAAAGCGACCGGGCTCCTTCGCCATCGCGGTTTCGAACTCCGCGAGCGCCGCCGCAGGCTGTTTCGCTTCAAGCAGCATTTCGCCGAGCATCTCGCGCGCCGGCTTGATCGGGCCCGGCGTGACGGCGGCCTTGTCGGTGGCGTCTTCGTGATCGGCCGCACTGCGCATCGTGCGCAGCGCATCGTCGGATTTGCCCTCGGCGCGCAGGGCCCATGCGTCGACCGCCTTGATCTGGATGTCGGTCTGGTCGGCCCAATAGCGCAAGCCGCCGTCGACCATGTTCTGCTTCAAGCGCGCGAGCTCGGTGATCGCAAGGCGCGCACCGACGGCATCGCCAGAGCGCGCGGCGCCGAGCCCGCGCGCGTAGACGGTGATGGCTTGCGCATGCGGAAACTGTTGCCA
>JANMRV010000367.1:0-3228 GCA_031388685.1 Planctomycetota bacterium | reverse complement strand
TGTTTGTCGGCGCGGGCGAAGTTGAGGTCGCCGAGTTCGTGGATCGGGATCAGGTGCCAGTGGACGTGGCGCACCTCGAGGCCGGCGATCATCACGCCGACTTTCGCGGGCTTGAAAGCGGTCTGGATCGCGGCGGCGACTCGCTTGGCTACTTGGCCTAGGTGCGCGTGCAGATCGTCGGGCACGTCGATCCAGTGGTCGATTTCGGCGCGCGGGACGATCAACGTGTGGCCTGGGCGCAGAGGCTCGATCGAAAGGAAGGCCACGACGAGTTCGTCCTTCCAGACGAAACGGCCCGGCAATTCGCCCTGGATGATGCGTGTGAAAAGGGTCGGCATGTCTGAATGCGTTGCGGGGTGTGAGTGTCGCGCGGGAGGATACACTGCGCACACTCCTCGGTGAGGCGCACCCCATGATCCTTCGCTTCCTGGCCCTGTCGGCGCTGCTCCTGGCGCAAGATCCCCCCAAGCCCCCGGACCAGGGCACGCCGCCGGCCAAGCCCGCGCCCGCCCAGGAAGTTGAACTGAAGGCCACGACGCTCAAGCGCGTCTGCCCCGACGGCGTGACTCTCAGCGGAGATTTCTACGATCTGCCCTTCGCGAGTGAAGAGCGGCCGACGATCGTCTGCTTCCACATGGAAAACGGCTCGCGCGCCGAATTCGCCAAGATCGCGCCGCGCTTCGCCGAGTTCTCCTGCTGCACCTTTGCCATCGACCTGCGCACCGGCAAGGCGACCGACGGCGTCGCCAATGAAACGGCCGCCAGCGCGGCGAGCGTGCTCAACAAGACGACCTTCACCAACGAAGAAGCCTTCGCCGACGTGGTCCAGGGGCTGAAGTGGGCGCGCGAACTGCGGCCGACGGGCAAGTTCTTCGTGCTCGGCAGCGGCTCGTCGGCGGCCCTTGTGATCGCGGCCGCCGCGCGCACGCCCGCCTGCGCCGATGCCTTGCTGTTGTTCTCGCCCGGCGAGGACGTCACCGGCTGGTCGATCGCAGCTGAAGCGAAAAAGGTCAGCGTGCCCACCTACGTCACGTGCCACGGCACCGTATCGGAGGCCAGCCGCACGCGCCCGATCGGCAATTCGATCGACAAGAACCTGCGCAAGATGGTGATCCCGATCGGAACTCCGGGAGCCGCGCGCGGATCGGCGGTGCTCGTGAAGACCGATGCGGCCTTGCGCGACCGCCACTGGTATGCGGTGGTGGCGATGATCCTGAAACTCGCGCCCGTCACAGCGCCGACACCCGCGGACGGTCCGCTGAAGAAGAGCTAGCGACCGCACCGTGAGTCTCCTGATGCTCGAAAACGTCCAGCGCCACTACGGCGCTCAGGAGGTGCTGCGTGGCGTGACCGCCCAGATCGATCCCGGCGAGAAGGTCGGCATGGTCGGGCGCAACGGCGGCGGGAAATCCACGCTGCTACGGCTGATCGAGGGTCTCGAAAAACCCGACGGCGGCCGCGTGACGATCCGCAAGGGCACGAGCCTCGGCCACGTGCCCCAAGCTCCCAAGTTCCCTGCGGGCGTCAGCGTGCGCGAGTGGGTCGAAGGCGGCATGAAACTGGCGCGCGATCTCGCCGCGGAACTCGCGGTCGTCAACGAGAGCCTGCACCACCTCGGCGGCAGCGAACTCGAGAAGGCGATTCACGAACACGAACGCCTCGAGCTGCGCCTGCGCATGTGCGGCGGCTACGAAATCGAGCGGCGCGTGGAAACCGTGATGACCGGCATCGGACTCGCGCGTGAATTGTGGGATCGCGAAGCACGCCTGGCCTCGGGCGGCGAGAAGAGCCGCACCGCCCTGGCACGCGAACTCGTCGCTGGTCACGATCTCTTGCTGCTCGACGAGCCGACCAACCACCTCGACCTCGAGGGCATCGAATGGATCGAGTCTTGGTTGGCGAGCCTGGCCGGCGCAGTGCTCGTCGTCAGCCACGACCGCCGTCTGCTCGACCGCGCGGTCGACACGATCTTCGACCTCGAACGGGGCACGCTCTCGCGCTATCGCGGCAACTACACGAAGTATGTCGAGCTGCGCGAGCTGAAATTCCTGACCGACCAGCGCGCCTTCGACGAGCAACAGGACTTTTTGCGCAAGGAAGAAGAGTTCATCCGCCGCCACATGGGTTCGCAGCGCACCGCCGAAGCGAAAGGGCGGCAGAAGAAGCTCGAAAACCTCGCGCGCGTGCAGCAGCCCTTCAACGACGTGCGGCGACCGGTGATCCATCCGCCGAAAGCCATACGCGGTGGCGAACTCGTCCTGGAAGCGCGCGGACTCGGCGCCGGTTTCGGCGAGCGCACGCTCTTCCGTGATCTCGACCTGCGCATCGGCCGCGGTCAGCGCATCGGCATCGTCGGCGCGAACGGCACGGGCAAGACGACCCTGCTCAAGATCCTCGCCGGCCGCATGGCGCCGCGCGCGGGCCTGATCGAGCGCGGCCACAAATCGGTCTGCGGTTATTACGACCAGGAAGCCGCCGACCTGCCCGCGGACTCCAGTCCGTACTTGGAAATCCGTCGCGCGCATCCGCAGAAGACGGACTTGGAGATCCGCTCGCATCTGGCGCGTTTCCTGTTCCGTGGCCAGGAGATCGACAAGCCGGTCACGGCGCTTTCCGGCGGCGAACGCGCGCGGGTCGCGCTGGCCAAACTCGTCCTCACCGAACCGTCGTGGCTCGCGCTCGACGAACCGACCAACCACCTCGACCTCGCCGCGCGCTCGGCGCTCGAAGAAATGTTGAGCGAGTTCGACGGCGCCCTGGTCGCGATCAGCCACGACCGCGCCTTCCTCGATGGCCTGTGCACGCACGTCATCGAAGTCGGCGACGGTGTGGTGCGCCAGTACACGGGCAACTACTCCGAGTTCCGCGCGGCCAAAGCGGCCGAGCGCGAGGGCCGCGCCACCGCGCAGGCCGAAAAGCCGCGCGAAACGAAGCCCGCGCCGGTTGCCGCCGTGGAGCCCGTGGCCAAGCCGAAGTCCGCTCCGGGCAAGATCCGCAACCCGTACATGTTCGCGAAGCTCGAAGCGCGCATCATCACGCTCGAAACAGAGCTCGCGAGCCTGCGCGCGAATCTCGTTTCGCCCGACGTCTACCGCGACGGTGCGAAGGTGCGCGATCTGCAACACGACGTTGCAGAACGCGAAGCCGAACTCGAACGCGCCAACGAAGAGTGGTCCAACTGGGGCTGATCGCGAATCGGACAGTACGGTGCCTGGCACGATTTTTCCC
>JANMRV010000359.1:0-9594 GCA_031388685.1 Planctomycetota bacterium | reverse complement strand
GAGGCAATGGCCGGCGACTTCTTCGGCCGTCGCCAGGCGTCCGAGCGGAACCTGCGCTTCCAATCGTTCGCGCATTCCAGGCTGTGGCCACAAGCGCTCCGCGGCACCCTCGGAATCGAACGGGCCCGGCGCGACCGCGTTGACCCGAATGCCGAAACGCGCCCATTCCGCCGCGAGCGTTCGCGTCATCGCCAGCACGCCGGCCTTGGCGCTGGCCGAGTGCACCACCCCGGGCATGCCGGTCCAGGCGTAGGTCGCGACGATGTTGAGGATCTGCCCGCGGCCCTTTTCGATCATCGAGCGGCCGACGTAGCGCGAGCAGAAGAACGTGCCGTCGAGCACGATGCCGAGCACGCTGCGCCAGGCGCGCGCCGAGAGCCGTTCAGCCGGGCACAAGAAATTTCCGGCCGCGTTGTTGATCAGGATGTCGATGCGGCCGAAACGTGCTTCGAGGTCAGCCGCGGCGCGCTCGACCGCCACGGGCTCGCGCACATCCAGCGCGATGGCGTGGACCTTCCAGCCGAGTTCGCGCGCTTCCTCGAGCACGGCGCCGTGGTGGGTTGGATTGCGCGAAGCGACGATCACTTCGGCTCCGAGCGCCGCCAGTCCGCGCGTCAATTGAAGGCCGAGGCCCGTGCCGCCGCCGGTGACGAGGGCAACCTGGCCCTCGAACGTCCGCTCGGGGAGCCAGCGTGCCGCCTCGGGCAGAGCGCGATCGTGCATGTGCGCCAGCCTGACCGAGACGCGCGCGGCGATCAATACTCGCGCACGTCGCCTGAGGTCTTGACGCCGTCGACCTTGATTCCTTCCGGGATCGGCGCGTCGGGAGGAGCGGGCACTTCGTCTCCCGCTTCGTTCTGGTGTTCGTCCGGTTCCGACTCCGACTCCGACTCCGACGACCATTCGCTGTGCTGGTCCAGATGCTGGCGCCAGCGCTCGAGCGCGCCCGACTCCTCGGCGCGCTGCACGACCACGATGCCGACGACGATCGCGAATCCGATCATGGCGAAGAACGCGGCGCCCAGCAGCACAGCGCTCAGCGCGCAGCCGCCGGGAAAGCCCAGGGCCGGTCCTTCACGCTTGGCGGAAAAGCGAAAGGCCGCGTAGGCGATCAACGCCAGGGCGGCCAGGAAACCCGCGAAGAGCGCGGTCACGAGGAGCAGCGTAGGAGCCATGGTGGTTTGTAGCTTGGGGGCGGACCGGACTGCGGTGGATTGGGACGGAGCGTGCGGAAGTCGCCCGCCTGCGCACGGGGGCTGATTCTATTCGCGCGCGCCGGCGCGCCGCTCGGGGCGCAGTAGGGAGTTCGCAAGGGCGCTGTTAGATTGTGCGCCGCGCGTAGCGTTCTCCCCAACTCACTAGTTCCCGATTCATGCAAATCCTCGAAAGCCTGGTTCTAGGTTCCGCCGTCCGCGGCAGCGCCGCCCCGGTCCTGCTCTTCAACCCGACCACTGAAGAGCCTCTGGCCGAGGTGCGCGCAGGCGGAATCGACTTCAGGGCGGTGCTCGACTACGCCCGCTCGACGGGCGGCCCGGCCCTGCGCGCGCTGAGCTTCGCCCAGCGCGGCGCGATCCTGAAGACGCTCTCGGCCGCGATCCACGCCGAGCGCGAGGCCCTGATCGAGCTCTCGATCCAGAACGCGGGCACGCCGCGCGGAGACGGGAAGTTCGACATCGACGGTGCCACGGGCACGCTGGCGTATTACGCGGCGCTTGGCGAGTCGCTCGGCGACCGGCGCATGCTCGCCGACGGCGAGGGCGTGCAACTCGGGCGCACGCCGCGTTATTGGGGGCAACATGTGCTCGTACCGCGCCTTGGAGCGGCCGTGCACATCAACGCCTTCAATTTTCCGGCCTGGAACATGATGGAGAAAGCGGCCTGCGCGCTGCTCGCGGGCGTGCCGGTGATCGAGAAGCCGGGCACTTCGACGGCGCTGGTCGCGGCGCGCATCGCGCGCATCGTGCACGACTGCGGCGCCTTGCCGAAGGGAGCCTGGCAGTTCATCGCCGGATCCGTCGGCGACCTGGTCGATCACCTCGGAGCGCAGGACGCGATCGCTTTCACCGGCAGTTCGCGCACCGCGGCGATCCTGCGCGGACATCCGAACGTCGTGCGCTCGAACGTGCGCATCAACCTGGAGGCCGATTCGCTCAACGCGGCGATCCTCGGGCCGGACGTCGATTCCTCGAGCGAAACCTATGCCCTTTTCCTGTCGAACGTCGCGCTCGACATGACGCAGAAGTCCGGGCAGAAGTGCACCGCGGTGCGCCGGATCCTGGTGCCGAAGGAGCGCGTCGCGCAAGTGCGCGCGGATCTCGTCGCCGCGCTGGCCAAGGTCAAGCTGGGGGATCCCGCACTGCCCGAAAATCGCATGGGCCCGCTCGCTTCGAAGGCGCAGTTCGAGGACGTTCGCGCGGGAATCGCGCGGCTTGCGAGTGCCGCGGAGATTGCCTGCGGCGGGCCGGAGCGCGCGCGCGAGCGCGGTTACTTCGTCGCACCGACGTTGTTGGTGGCGCGCGATTCCAACGCGGAGATTTTTCACGCCGACGAGGTCTTCGGGCCGGTCGCCAGTCTGCTCGCCTATTCGGGCTCCGCCGAGGAGGCCTCTGAAATCGTTGCGCGCGGCGGTGGCGGGCTGATCGCCAGCGCGTACTCGAACGCAGCGGATTGGGTCGAGAGCCTCGTGCTCGACCTGGCGCCCTGGCATGGCCGCCTGTGGATCGGGAGCGACCGCATGGCCGAGCAGTCTCTGCCGCCCGGAATGGTGCTGCCGGCTTCGATCCACGGCGGGCCGGGGCGAGCGGGCGGCGGGGAGGAACTCGGCGGTCTGCGCGGGCTCGCCTTCTACCAACAGCGCACGGCGCTACAGGGTTTCAAGAGTCAGATCGCGGCGTTCGGAGCCGCGGAGTCCAGCGCGGTGAGCTGAACAGCGGGCGCCGCTCGCTCGACGCGAGCGCTGCAGTGGCGAGCGAAACCGGCGTGAGTCGATCGACGGTCTCTACTTTTTGGCTGGCGCCGCCGTCGTCGTCCCGGCGTTCGGCGTCGCGGCCGGGTTGTTCCACTGGGCCTTGTTGGCCTCCCACCAGGCCAGCCAGGCGCGGTTCGAATTTCCCTGATCCATGCCGGTCAGGTCGCTGAGCGCGCCTCGCACCAGGCGCGCTTCACTCGCATAGCTGACGACGTAGCTGCCCAGCACGCGCGCATCGAGGACCGCGCCTTCGACCAGCACGTTGATCTGCGGATCCGCGATCGCGGAGCCGTTGGCGACCTCGACGTCGAAGTCCTGGACATAGGCGGTCTGCGTTCCGACGTAGATCGAACCGCTCGAGCCGGCCGACGGTCTGCCCGATTGAATCGCCGAGTTGACGCGCCCGAGGTGGGCCATCAGCGGCTCCACCGTCGAGGGGTAGGCCATGGCGCCGAGGGCTTGAATCGAGTTCTCGCGCAGGCGCGGGTTGACGGAATTCAGGGCCTTCAGCGCAGGCACGGCCACACTGGCGTCGTGCACATCGCGCAGCGCGCGCGCCGCTTGCGCGCGCACTTCGTCGGATCCGTCGAGGACCGAGCGATTGATCAGCTCCTTGACGTCGTCGACGCGCAGATTCTTGCCCGGATAGATTCTGCGCAGCGCGAGCGCCGCAAGCGCGCGCAGTCGCGGTGAGTGGGAGACGAGTTGCGCGCGCAGTTCGGCTCGAAGTTCGTCGTCCGTCCCTCCGGCAGCGAGGCGTTGGATCGCGATCTCGCGCAGCGCGGGCGACGCATTCGCGGCGGCGCGCATCACGGACACGGTCGGTGTTTCGCTCGCCAGGGCGCTGTCGATGGCGCCGATTCGAAGTTCGGGCGCAACGCGCGTCAGCACACTCAGCGCCTGCGCCTGATCGGGGTCCGAAACCAGCACGCGATCGAGTTGGGTCAGGGCTTCCGTGGTGAGTCCCTGGCGCAGCATCCAATCGGCGAGTCCGACGCGCTTGCTGCTTTGCTCGGAGCGTGGCACGCCGCCGATCTGCGCTTCGAGCCGTTTGGCGTCGGCCAGCGCATCGCGCTCGAGGATCGCGCGCACAACCATTGCCTCAGGCAGACTTCTCCATTGGTTGCGATGCTCCTGAATCTCCCAGTCCGTGCCGGCGCGGCGCGCGCGGACCCGCAAGACCTTGCCGTCGGCGAGGGTCAAGAGCCGCGCGGCTTCGTCGGCGACCGGCGCGGTCTCGGCGGAGGGGGCCACGGGAAGCTGCCGGACTTCCTCGACCTGGAGCGAAGTGGATGTGGCGAGCAGCGCCAGGAACGGAATCAGGCCGAAGGAAGTTGTGACGTGTTTCATGTGACGGGAGGCTCGCGGGAAGTCGTGTCGCAGAGGTTAGCGCGCGCGCTTGTTGCAGCTACCGGATGCTCCTTAGGCCTTGGGTAAGACCTAGCCCGTGCGTCGCGCACCGGGAAGACGCCTGGGGAGCCGAGTTGCAGTGCACCCCGCATTCAGGGGAGTTACCGGCTCGGGCACAACAGGGTGAACGAGGGCGCTGCCCCGGACCGTGCTCGCACGGAACCGGTCTGCCTGGCAGCCGCCCCCTTCCATCCCACGAACAGGGTCGTTGAAGACCCCTCCACCGCTCGAATTCCAAAGCGGCAGGCTCGCGACCCTCTGGGCGGAGTTTTCTAAACCCGCACCCGCCCTAGTCCGCTGCGGTCTGAACCCCAGCGATTTTCGTGCCAGCGATGCGCGATGCCTGCCGGGGAAATTCCGCGCAGGATCCAATGGCGAGCCCGCACGGAGCACGAGGTCTCCAGGTTCTTGCCGCCGAGATCATGGGGGCCGCCAGGTGATCGGACCGTGGCCCCCAGTCGAGACCCAGGGGATCCGCCGGCGCTCGAGCTCGGCCGAAAGATTCGGGCGTCCGGGCGCGCTGACCCAGACTCCAGCGGGCTCCAGGACGTCCAGGAGCGCGCCCAGATGGCCTGCGTTGGATCCGTGATGGGGCGCGAGCAGCCAACCTCCACGGTGCTCGCGCAGCCCGTCGCGCAGATCAGGGGGCCAGCCGTCCTCTACCGCATCGCCGGTCAGCAGGATCGACACCCCGTCGAGACTTAGCAGCAGGGAGCGCGAGCCCTCGTTGCCTTCCAACTCGCTGCCGCGAAGCAGGCTGATTGCCAAGCCTGGCGAATCTTCTGGAAGCTGGAACTTGCCCACGGAGGTGTCGAAGCGTCGGCAAGTGTGCGGAAGGCGCTCAGCCAGTGGTGCGGGTAGCGCACCTGCCCATTGGACCGGCGGAGCGCGTTCGATCACCCAGCGCAACCCGCCGGAGTGGTCGCTGTCGTTGTGCGAGAGCACGACCTTCGTCCGCTCGACCTCCCAGGCGCGCAGCAGCGGCGCGAGTGCGTCCGGGGCGACGCGCGACCGGTCGCGCGAGCCGCAGTCGAAGATCCAGCACGGCTCGCCCGGCGCTCGGAACACGACAGCCGTGCCATGACCCACGTCGAGGACATGCAGTTCGAAGCTCGCCGGTGTCGGAGCCCAAGGCAGCAGCAGGGCTGCAGCACTAAGGGTTGCACAGGCGCGCAGGATCGCCGGCCGACGCCCGTCGCTGAACCGGCGCACCAGCAGCATCCCCGCCAGCGCCAGCGCACCCCAGATCAGCCAGGTCGGCCGCTCGGGAAGCAGCGCGGGCGTTCCGGGCAGCCGATCCACGGACTCCAGCGCCGCCAGCAACAAGTGGCTCAGCCAGGTAAAGAGCACGCCGAGCGGCCCGAGCGGCGCGCTGAGCATGAGCATGCCGACCGCGAACAGCGCGATGAAGAGCGGTGCGAGCAGAGGCGTCGTCAGCAGGCCCCAGTGGCAGGCCTCGCCGAAAGTGAGCCAGACGATGGGGGCGGTGGCCAGCACAGCCGCCAGCGACGCTGCCACACCGCTGAGCGAGACTCGCAGGCAACGGCGCCCGAAGGCCATGACGCACTGACGGGGCCAGCTCAGTAGCGACTCCTCGGGACGCGAGCGAATTTCGAGATCGAACACTCGCGCGAGCCACGCCGTAAGCGGGCGCGTCGCCACGATGAGTCCCAGGGTGGCTGCATAGGAGAGTTGGACACCAACGTCGGAAACTGCAGCCGAATCGAGCCAACACTCGATGCACAGTGCCGCTGCCCACAGCGAGAGCGCATCGATCCTGCGCTTCGTGCGAAAGCTCGCTTCCGACCCGCGCTCGCGAATGGGCCAGAACGCCGCGGTCGCGGCCAGTCCGACCGCGATGGCGGAGCGCCGCACAGGAGCACCTCCGCCCGTCAAGGGCACGTAGGCCATGCACAACGCGACCGAAGTGCCCATTGACATCCAGGCCAGCGCACGCCGGTGGCGCGGAAAACGCGTCGCGAGCAGCTCCGCCAGGGCGGCGAAGGGACGCACGATCAGCCAGGCCATCATCGCCACATGCCAGCCGCTGACCGCGAGCACGTGCCGCAATCCGTTGCGCGTGAAAAGGTCCGCCGTCGCGGCGTCGAGTGCAGTCGAGTCGCCGAGCAGGAAGGCCTGCGCGAGCGACGCAGCCTTGCCGTCCTCGAGCAAAGCCGCGCGACGTTCCAAGTCGCCGCGCCAGGTGGCCATCCAACCGTCGCGTTCCGCCGCTGTGGCCAGTCTGAGGACTTCGTCCGCATGCGCCACGATCACCTCGCCCGCGGATGACCGCGATTGACTGGTCCCTTGCTTCTCAGCCTCACCCGGTCCGCGGGCCGCAGGCACGGGCGCGTCACCTCGCAGGATGCGAATTCGATCTCCGTCGTGCACACTGCCGCGCGGGACTTCGAAGCTCGGCGCGCTCGGGCCCACGACCGCCAGATTGCCCCGCATCTCGTCGTCCCCCTCGCGACGGGTGCGCCAGATGCCCTGCCAGGCGCTGACGTCGGCGCTCCAGCGCACTTCAGGTTCGGGCAGCGAACGCAGGGCGCCTAGCACGAAGATCAGCGCGAGCACTGCCGGGCCGACCGTCGCGTTCGGCACGTCGGTGGCGCCCGCTGCGTCGAGAGACCGCGAATCGTGCCCGCCTGCGCTGCGCGAATTCGCGGCGCGCCAGCCCAGCCAGATCGAGGCGATTGCGATCGCCACGGAAAGCAACACTGCGCGTGGAAGGAAGCCCTGCGCCCCGCAGGCAGAGCCGAGTGCCAGTGCAATCGCGATGGAGAAGAGCGCTCTGGCCGGTGCTTGCGATCGGGGCGCCAGTGCCTGCGACGAAAGCGGGGCCAACGAGGTCGAGGCGAATGCTTCCACCTTCCAACGACCGACTCAGAGCGCGCAGACGACCTGAAATCCCCGAAAAATCTGGCCGAACCGGCTAGTCCCGCGGTCCGGCCCGCTGTCGTCGCCGCTCCTGTCCGCGCGAGCACTTTCGCCCGTGCGCACGCAGCGAGCGCGAATCGAGCTGCACGGAACTCGGTCGTCCGCCGCTCGGTCCGCAACTCGCGGACCCGAAGGCGCCAAGGATCGCCACGCTTGTTAGACTCTTCGCCCCCGATGTCTGCGCGAACTCGACCCATTCACGCCCTTTTTCCGGGCACCTTCGATCCGGTGACCCACGGTCACCTCGACATCGTTCGCCGGGCGGCGCAGCTTTTCGATCGGGTCAGCGTGGCCGTCGCGCACCATCCCTCCAAGAAGGAACTCCTGCCGGTCGAAGAGCGCCTGGCCCTCTTGCGCGAAGTCACGGCCGAGATCCGCGGCGTCGAAGTCGTGCAACTCGACGGACTCGTGGTCCACGGCTGCGAGCGCCTTGGCGCGACGGTGATCGTGCGCGGCGTGCGCAATGCAAGCGACGTCGACTACGAACTGCAGATGGCGCGCGCCAACCGCGTCCTGGCGCCCAAGCTCGAGACCGTGCTGCTCGCAAGTTCGCCTGAGCATGCGCACATCTCCAGCACGCTCGTGCGCCAGATCGCCGAGCTGGGCGGCGATCTTTCCAGCTTCGTTCCGCCGGCGATCGTGCGCCGATTGAGCAAGCAGCCCGTACGCCCCTCCACAAGGAAACGCAAATGAGCGCACGTCGACTCGTCGCGACCGAAAACGCACCCAAGGCCATCGGGCCCTACAGCCAAGCCGTCGTCGGCGCGGGCCTCGTGCACTGCTCCGGTCAGATTGCGCTCGATCCCAAGAGCGGTGAACTTTTGGCAGGGGATGTGCGTGCACAGACCGAGCGCGTACTGAAGAACCTCGAGGCCGTTCTCGTTGCCTCGGGCTCGAGTCTGGCCCAGGTTCTCAAGTGCAATGTCTTCCTCATGGACATGGCCGACTTCCCGGCGATGAACGAGGTCTACGGCCGCTACTTCCCGGCGGCCAACGCACCTGCGCGAGCCACCGTCGCCGTGGCCGGTCTTCCCAAGGGCGCGCGCGTCGAAATCGACTGCGTCGCGCTCGTCTAGTTCCCGCCACACCAAGTCAAAAAAGATCTGCCATGGGCCTCGCCTGCGGAATCGTCGGACTGCCGAACGTCGGCAAGTCGACCATCTTCAACGCCATCACCGCCGCCGGAGCGGAGAGCGCCAATTATCCCTTTTGCACGATCGAGCCGAACATCGGCGTGGTCGACGTGCCCGACGAGCGCCTGGAGAAGATCCACCAGTTCGTGGAGACCGACCGCATCGTGCCGGCCGCGTTGAAGATCGTGGACATCGCGGGCCTCGTCGCCGGCGCTTCGAAGGGTGAGGGCCTAGGCAACAAGTTCCTCGGCAACGTGAAAGAGTGCGATGCGATCCTGCACGTGGTGCGCTGTTTCGCGAAGGGCGACATCATCCACGTCTCGGGCAGCGTAGACCCGCTGCGCGACATCGAAGTCATCGAACTCGAACTCGCGCTCGCCGATCTCGACACCGTGACGCGCGCGCTGGATCGCGTCACCAAGAAGGCTCGCGGCGGCGACAAGGAATCGATCTTGCAGCGCGACACCTTCGAGAAGGCGCGCGTCGTGCTCGAGACCGGCACGCAGCTGCGCCTGGCCGAATGGACCAAGATCGAGCGCGAGGCGCTCAAGCCGCTTTTCCTGATCACGATGAAGCCGGTGCTGTTCATCGCCAATGTCGGCGACGAGGATCTCGAGGGCAGCGGACCCGGCGTCGAGATCGTGCGCGAGCACGCCAAGAAGAGCCGCTCGGAGATGGTCGCGCTGTGCGGCGACATCGAGGGCGAACTGATGGCGATGGAGGCGGCCGACCGGGCCAGTTTCCTCTCCGACCTCGGGCTTGCCGAGCCGGGGCTGCATCGCCTGATCCGCAAGGCTTTCGACCTGCTCGGGCTGCAGACGTTTTTCACCGCCGGGAAGATCGAAGTGCGCGCTTGGACGATTCACAAGGGCGATACTGGTCCGGTGGCCGCGGGCGTGATCCACTCGGACTTCGAGAAGGGCTACGTGCGCGCGGAGATCTACTCGCTCGACGACCTGATGCAATACAAGAGCGAGTCGGCGATCAAGGCCGCCGGCAAGATGCGCAGCGAAGGCCGCGAGTACGTCATGCGCGAAGGGGATATCGCGCACTTCTTGATTTCGAAGTAATGCGGGAGTGAGGGGGGGGCGTGCCAGTAGGGAGCGTGGCATCGGGAGCGTGCCAGTACGGAGCCAGGCACCT
>JANMRV010000299.1:0-4534 GCA_031388685.1 Planctomycetota bacterium | reverse complement strand
CAATTCCGGCCGCGTGCGGTCGTAGGAATCGAAAGCGCCGCATTGGATCAATTGAGTGCACTCGTCGCTCTGCGCGCGCGTGCGCTCGAGGAAATCCGGCAGCGACAAAAACGGGCCGCCGAGCGCGCGCTGCTCGACCAGGCGCGCCAGGGTCGCGCTGGAAAAACCTTTCACTTCGCCAAGACCCGTACGCAAGCACGCTACGTCGCCGTTCCATTCGATCGCGTGCAGGGCCGCGCTCTTGTTGACGTCGGGGCCCAGGATCGGCACGCCCAGGCGGCGCGCTTCCTCGACGTAAACGCGCCGCTCGTAGTAACCGGTGTCGTTGGCGAGGAACGCCGCGAGATACACGGCGGGATGGTGCGCCTTCAAGTACACAGCGCGATAGGCGATGCGGCCGTAAGTCACCGCGTGCGCCTTGCAGAAGCCGAAGGAGGCGAAGTTGGAGATCAGATCCCACACGCGGCGAATGTCGGCGTTATCGATGCCGTTCTGCTTCGCGCCCTGGAAAAACTGCTCGCGCAATTCGTCGAGCTGCTGACTGCGGTGCTTTTGCAGCGCGCGCCGCAATCGGTCGGCCTGCGCCAGGTCCATGCCCGCCAGGCGCGCCGCGACCTGCATCACGTCTTCCTGGTAGAGCATCACGCCCTGCGTGTCCCACAACAGGTCGGTCAGCGACGGGTGCGGCGCGCGCGGTTCCTCGAGCTTGCGATAGCGGCGCACGAAGGCGTCCTTCATGCCGGAACTCGCCGGGCCGGGACGGATCAGCGCCACCGCCTGAATCACGTCGTCCATGCAGCGCGAGCCGATCTGTTGCAGCAAGTGGCGCATGCCCGGCGACTCGACCTGGAAACAACCGAGCGTGCGGCCGCTGCCGAGCAATTTCGCCGTCGCTTCGTCGTCCTCGGGAATCTTCGCCAGATCGATCGCGACACCGCGCGCGGCGAGCGCCTTCACACAGTCATCGAGCACGGAAAGTGCGCGATTGCCGAGCAGGTCCATCTTGACCAGACCGATGGCCTCGATCGCATCCTTGTCGAGCTGCGTCACGACCACGCCCTTTCGCGAGCGCTGGCAGGCGACGAAATCGGTGATGTCGCTGGGTGCCACGACCACGCCGCCAGGGTGCACGCCGAAGTGGCGCGGCGTGGCGAAAAGGCGCGCGCCCGCGCGCAAGGCCGTCAGCCAGCGCGCATCCTGCAGCGGAAAATTGCGACATTCGGGCACCGAACACAGCGAGCGCACCAGAATGTTGCGCTGCAGATCCGCGGGCAACGCGACGTTGGCTCCGTCGATGTCCACGAGCGGCGCGTCGTCGTTCACGGCCGGATGCCAGGGCAGGCGCCGCGACCAGCGGTTGATCTGTGCCGGCGGCAGGCCGTGCACCAGCGCGGCATCGCGGAACGCCGCGCGCAGCCCGAAGGTGTTCAACGTGCAGATCATCGCCGTGCGCTCTGGACCGAAGGCCTGATAGACGAACTCCAAGACTTCGTCGCGCCGCCGCCAGCAGAAGTCGAGGTCGATGTCGGGCCGATCCTTGCGCGTCGGATTGAGGAAACGCTCGAAGGGCAGGCGATAGCGCAGCGGGTCGGCGTCGGTGAGTTCGAGGCAGTACGCGACCAGGCTGTCCGCCGCCGAGCCGCGGCCGACGCAGGGGATCGAACGCGAGCGCGCGAACTGCGCGATCTGGTGGACCAGCAGGAAATACGGCGAAAACCCCAGGCTTTCGATCGCCGAAAGTTCGTAGTCGAGCCGGCGCACGACTTCGGGTTTGAGCGGCCGGTAGCGAATGCGCGCGCCATCGAAGGCCAGCGAACACAGCCGCGAATAGGCGCTTTCGTCGCGCGCGCACTCGATCTTCGGGAACACGACGCGATCGAGCGGCGGCCGCCAATCGCAGTGACTTGCCAGCGCGCGCGTGCGCAAGAGCAGCGCGGGAACGCCGGGATTCGCGCTCGCGTTCACCGGCCACGGTCCGGGAACGTCGGGAATTGCCGCGTACAATTCCGCGAGTTCTTCGAAGCTCGCCAGGTGCGCCGGTTCGTGCGCGAGCCAGGACGCCGGCAGATCGTGGACCAACGCGTTGTGCTTGATCGCCGCGCGCACTTTGTGGTCGGCGCGGCCGCTCGCGCGCGCGTAGTACACGTCGGGCGCCGCGATCAGCGCGCAGCCTGTCGCGCGCGCGGCTTCGATCAATTCGAGCGCGCTGCACGGCGCCTGGGGCGGCGGCGTTTTCGGCACGTCGAAGTCGACTTCATAGGACGCTTCGGTGTCGTCGTCCTCGTCGCGCGCGCGCCGCGGCAGAGGATCGAGGTGCGTGTTGCGAATCGTCGGCGCCGCGCTCGCCGCCGCCGCCTGCGAATGCCTGCGCGAGGCGACCAGCGCCGCGGGCGAGATCGCCGCGAACAACTGGCGCGCGGGGATGCGGCCGTGCAGTGCAATCAGCAAGCGCGGATGGTCGACCAGCAGGAACAAGCCTTCGTGCCAGCGCACGAGTGCATCGACGCGGCGAAACGTTTCAGCGCCGCGCCCGCGCGCGTCGTCGCCGATCAATGCGCCTTCGCGGCCAAGTCCCGGCCCAAGGTGGCGCGCGCTCAGCACGCGGCAGAGATTCCCGTAGCCGCGCTCGCTCGCGACCAGGGCCACGACCCGCCCTTCGCCGCCGCAGGGGTCGGAGATCTCCGCGCCGACGATCGCTCGCACGGCGCGTTTGGGATCCTGCGCGCGTTGGCGTTCCGCCGCGCGCAGAAAGTCGACCAATCCGGAGAGCGTGTCGACGTCGCACAACGCCAGGGCCGCAAGCCCCAACTCGCGCGCGCGATCGAGCAGCTGCGCCGGCGAGTCGACGCCGGTGAGCAGCGAATGGTGGCTGTGGGTGCGCAGGGGGATGTACATGGCAGCAGGGCCACCATTCCCCGGTCGGCATACCCTAACAAAAGCCTAAGACCGCCTTGCCGAGGAAGTGTGTACTTCGCGCACAGTCGTAGTCGCACTTCACGTGAGGATAAGACGGGTAGCGAGCGCGGCCGTGACGCGGGGGAGGCGCAGGGTTGGTCGGATGTCCGATTCGGTTCGCGGGGCTCCCCAATATCTCAGAAAAGTAGGTCGGCCCCATCGCAAAGGCACTGCTCGGAGGGCTACCTGGCTCTATTGCGTAAGCAGTCGCATCTGGCGCGCCGGGGTCGGAGCAGGGGCAAGTGAATACGGCCTTTCAATGGATCTTGTCGCACGAGTGGGCGTGCATCACCGCGCCGCGTATGAAATCACCGCTCAAGTACGTTTTCGAGAAGTAGAGACCACGCTTCTTCCCTTCCACGCCCCCTAGCGGCGCACAAGTTCGCACAAATGCGCACAAATCACGCAGCGTGCCGTAACTGCCTACTAAGCGGTAGGCAGGAATAATTATTTCATTTTTTCTGTTTTGCTACTTGGGACCACGCAGGGCTCGGGCGACAATCCGCGCGGAACGAAGCCCGAACACGCCAAGAGCGCTGGACTCTGAATGCCAGTAGATGGCTCACAAATGAACCGCTCCAAAATTCTGCCTGCCATTATCCGGGTTGGCGTCTGCTTGATTGCCTGCGCGGTGCTCCTAGCGGTTTTTAGAGAGACGGTTGGCATTCAACCCCTTCCTCAGCTTGAGCTGTCGAGCGCCAGAGCTGAGCCGGCAGAGTTTGTGGTCTCTTCCCAAGGCCGAGCGGAAAATTCTGCTTCACAGCGCCGCGGCCTCGTCACAGAGGAGGAGCCGGTATCTGCGAACGACCCTCCGCCGCAGCAGCCGACCCCGCTCGAAACAGCCCAAGGAAAACTCGCCTACCACGCGACTGCCGCGCTGGACGGAGTGCTCTTCGTCAACGAGGTCCTTGACCAAATGCTTGAGTTTGCTTCCTTGCCGGTGGATGAGCATCCCGACCTCGCTTTTGAAGACGATGATGCCGTTGCTTACAAGCTCAAAGGCACCCCTGTGGGCACAGAGGCTCGAATACTCGTCGGAATGATGCCTTACGACGCAGATGGCAAGTCCTATCGGTACCTACAAATGGGCGTTGATATCAACGTTGGAAAGTCGGAGTTTCTGCTGGACTCGGTGAGAGAGGGTCCTCACATCGAATTCAGTATTTCCTACGACGTGGCCGACGAGATGGCCCCCTCCAGATTCGGCCTCCTGCTCACGCGTCCCGTAGACATCACCGCATCGCGAGATGCTGGGATCAATGCGTACTACGGCCGATATACCTCCGGCGCCTTGTTCGGGGTCGACTTGCTAAAAAACCCTCACAGACCGACGACGGCAACCATAGGAATAGTCGACGCCAACCCTGTCAACGAAAAATCATTCGGCGGTGTCAGTCCTCTCGCTGGCGACATCCAACTCGACATAACTCGTGTCACTGCACTCCTCAAGCAACTTCAGGCGCACCTCTCAACAATCAAAGGAAAAAAACCGTGATAAAACGACTACTCAGTCTCGCCGCGACTCTTCTTGTGTGCATGGCGGTGGCTAGCCCGGCAGCGAAGCCCGCGGTCGCAGTCG
>JANMRV010000289.1:0-1539 GCA_031388685.1 Planctomycetota bacterium | reverse complement strand
CGTGCCCGAGAGACTCGAGCTGAAATGCTTCCTGTTCGGCCGCATGTCGCAGGCCCTGAGCCCGGAGGTCTTGCTGGCTTCGAACACCTCTTCCCTGCCGATCACGAGAATCGCGGAGGGCAGCGTCCACCCCGAACGCGTCGTCGGAATGCACTTCTTCAATCCGGTGCATTTGATGAAACTGGTCGAGGTGGTGCGCGCGGGCCAAAGCTCCGACGAAGCGGTCAAGTGTGCGCTCGAACTGGGGATTCGCATGGGCAAGGATCCGATCGAAGTCCGCGACACGCCGGGTTTCGCCTCGTCGCGCCTGGGGCTATGCATCGGCCTGGAAGCCATGCGCATGTTCGAGTCCGGTGTGGCCAGCGCCGAGGACATCGACAAGGCCATGGTGCTCGGCTATTCCTTCCCCATGGGCCCGCTCAAGTTGACGGATCTGGTCGGACTCGACGTGCGGCTTGGCATCGCCGAGCACCTGGCGAAGGAACTCGGTCCCAGGTTCGAACCGCCGAAGTTGCTCCGCGACATGGTCGCCGCCGGCAAACTCGGCAAGAAGAGCGGCCAGGGTTTCTACGCCTGGCCCAAGTGAATGAAACGAATCAGCATGAAGTTCGCGCGTAGCGCGCGACCGTCCGCAGCGCGCAAGTCCAAGAGCACACAAAAATGAGCGACGTTGGTTGGGGAAGCGATCACCTGGAACCGCCGAAGAAGCGCGTCATCCCCTTGTGGGTCATGGGCTGCGCCGGCGGCTGCATGTTCGCGATCGGAGCCGCGGCGGTTGCCACGTACTACGGCGGCACGATGCTCAAGGAATGGTGGGAAGTGCAATCCAAGCCGGAAGTGCAGTGGCCGGCACTCGCCGCGGTGCTGCCTTTCGACGAACAGCCCGCGGGGTTCACGATCGCGCGCTGGCCGATAATGGACCTCTGGCAACTCGAGGATCGCGATCAAGACCTGCTGGTCTACGTCTTCGGCGCGCCGCAGGGCGGAAGCGGCAAGACCTGGGGCGAGTGGCTGTCGTCGCCCAAGCAGTCGGTAATGTTCAAACTGCAGGATGGCGAGTTCGACACCGAGGAAGGCCACCTGATACTGCAGGGTCGCGAACTGCGCTGCGTGCGATTCACGCGCACGGAGCTGCCCGAAGCTCCGGCGATTCCTGCGCTGCCTGATCCCGCGCAGGTTTCGCCGGCGCCGACTTCGCCGCCTTTGCCGGACGAGCCGCCGGAGTCGCTGCACGTCGAGCCCAACCTAGATCTCGCACCCGCGTTCGCGCGCTTCAAGCAGATTCGCGGCGATGGAATCGCGCTTGACGTGACTGCGGAGGGCTCGCATCGCCGCGTCCTGGTCTGGCTGGTGCGCGGCACACAGGGCACGACGGTCAGCGACGAAGCGGCCATGGCGATTCTGGCGCCGTTCAAGATCGGCCCGGCGCACTGATGGCCGACGACGACAAGACAGCAGCCATGCACGAGCGTCCCGGTTACGTGCTGGGCATCGCGCTGGGCATCCTCGTGCTCGGTTCGATCGTGGCCTGGATTTGCC
>JANMRV010000466.1:0-9981 GCA_031388685.1 Planctomycetota bacterium | reverse complement strand
CCTCGCGGCTGGTCGAACGGGGATTGCGAACTAGAATCACTCGCGTCGCAGTCCCCCGCACAGCCTGACTCTCGTCACCTCGATCGAACCCCCATGGGCGGCACCAATCCGTTTCTGCCTCCGCAGAAGATCAAGCTGCCCACGCAGCCGTACTCGATCACGTTCGTGCCCGAGGGTCGCAAGCTAGAGGTCGACCCGGCCAGGTTGCCCTACTCGCGCGACGGCCTGAAGGGCTCGATCCTCGAGATCGCGCTGGGCAACGGCATCGAGATCGACCACGCCTGCGGCGGCGTGTGCGCCTGCTCGACCTGCCACATCATCGTGAAGAGCGGTCTGGAATCCTGCCCCGAGGCCAGCGACGACGAGTTGGATCAACTCGACAACGCACCCGGTGTCACGCCGCGTTCGCGCCTGGCCTGCCAATGCGTGCCCGACGGCAGCGTCCCCCTGATCATCGAAATCCCCGGCTGGAACCGCAACTTCGCCAAAGAGGCTCCCCATTAGCACTCCGTCATCGATAGGTGCCTGGCTCTTTCATCGATTCGTACTCGAATCGTTGAAAGTGCCTGGCACCGTACTGGCGTTGAAAGTGCCTGGCACCACGCTCGCCGATGACCGCGCCCAATAAATCCCCCGCCAGCGACCTCGCCATGGAAGTCCTGCTCGCCCAGCCGCGCGGGTTCTGCGCCGGAGTCGACCGCGCGATCGAGATCGTCGAGCGAGCGCTTCAAAAATACGGCGCCCCGGTTTTCGTGCTGCACGAGATCGTGCACAACAAACACGTCCTCGAGAACCTGCGCTCGCGAGGAGTGCAGTTCGTCGACTCCCTCGACGTCATCCCCGAGGGTTCGGTGACGATCTTCAGCGCCCACGGCGTCGCGGCCGAAGTCGTGAAAAAAGGCAACACGCGACATTTGCGCGTCATCGACGCGACCTGCCCGCTGGTCACCAAGGTCCACGACCAGGCCCAGCGCTACGAAACCTCCGGCCGCGAAGTGATCCTGGTCGGACACCCCGGCCACCCCGAGGTCGAAGGCACGCGCGGCCGCATCGAAGGCCCGGTGCACGTGCTCTCGACCGTAGCGGAAGTCGAAGCTCTGTCCATCAAGGACCCCGAACGTCTCGCCTACGTGACGCAAACCACGCTCTCGGTCGACGACACGCGCGAAGTGATCGAAGCACTGACGCGGCGCTTCCCGAACATCCGCGGGCCGGCGCTCAAGGACATCTGCTACGCCACGCAGAATCGCCAGGACGCTGTGCGCGACATGACCGGCAACATCGACCTGTTGTTGGTGGTCGGCTCGCAGAACAGCTCGAATTCCAATCGCCTGCGCGAACTTGGGCAGCGCAAGGGCCTGCCCGCGCACCTGATCGACGACGAACGCGACATCGATCCCGCCTGGTTCCGCGCGGGCATGCGCATCGGAGTCACGGCCGGCGCTTCGGCTCCCGAGGCCGTCGTGCAGCAGGTCTTGGAGCGCCTGCGCGCGCTCGGCGTCCACTCAGTGCACGAACTCGAGGGCAAGAAGGAAGGCATCGTCTTCCGTCTGCCCGACGAACTTACGCCTTGACGAGCCGTTCGCGTGCGGCGCGGATCAAACCCTCGGCATAATCGATTCCGTGCGGCGTGCGCGAGCCGTGCCAGGAGAGCATTTCGCCGTCAGCGATCACGAATCGCTCGCGCGAAAAGCCCGTGGCCTGCGCCAGTTCGTCGCGGTGTTTGTCCTGGAACGGAAAGGGCTCCGTGCACAGGAAGACGACGTCCGGCGCCTGCGCCGCGAGTTCGCGAGCCTCGATCGTCGGGTAGCGCTCCGGATTGGACGCGAAGATGTTTTCGCCGCCGGCCTGATCGAGCAACGCGCTGACGAACGTGTCGCGGTTGACACTCATGTACGGTTTGCGCCAGATCAGGTACGCCCAGCGAACTTTGCGGGAGTCGCGCGCTGCCTGAACCACGCGCGCACTGCGCACTTCGATCTCGATGGCGATCTTCTCCGCCTCCACCACTCGCTCGATCGCGGCGCCGATCGACCTGACCATTTGCGCCGTCGCCAGAGCGTCGCGCGGCATGCTGACGTGAAGCGAAATCCCCGCGGCGCGCAACGCCTCTGCATCTTCGACGCGATTCTCCTCCTCGTTCATCAAGACGAGATCGGGCTTCAGAACCGCGATGCGCGCCACATCGGGCGTCTTCGTGCCACCGACCTTCTCGATCGCCTCGACGCGCTCCGCGGGATGGACGCACCAGGCCGTGCGACCGACGAGATTGGCGCCGCGGCCGAGGTCGAAAACCAGTTCGGTCAAGCTGGGGCAGAGCGAAACGATGCGCATGGCTCGCGTGCGAAAATCTAGACCTTCGCCGTCGCTTCGAAGGCCGGACGCGGACTGGCGGGCAGCGTTTCGCCGGCCAGACGATGCACGCCGAGCGCGTATTCGCGAATCGTGCGTTCGTAGTCGAACTGCTGCACGTCCTGCCAGGCCGTGCGGCCCATTTGCGCGCGCTTCGTTTCGTCGTCGAGCACGCTCTCGAAAGCCCGCGCGAGGCTCTGCGCGTCGAAGCCGCACAACCAACCGTTGCGACCGTCCTGGATCAGCTCCTTCATCATGCCCACCGGCGTGCTGACCGCGGGAATCCCGCAGGCCATGCCTTCGACCGTCGAACGTGGGCCTCCCTCGCAGCTCGAGGCGCACACAACAAGACCGCTCTTGCGATAGACGTCGGCGAGTTCGGCAGTCGAATCGGTCCAGCCGCGGATCTCGATCTGTTCGGCGACGCCGCGGCTCTTCGCCCGCTCGCGCACCATGGAATCGAGCGGCCCCATGCCGATGAAAAGCGCGGAAAAACGCTTGGCCCGCGCCTTGGACAGGGCGATCGCATCGACGATCTTGTCGAGACCCTTGTTCGAAACGAAGCGCCCCGCATAGACGATGTCGTGCTCGCGTTTCACCGGCGTCAGAATCGTCTTGAACGTCGCGAGATCGATGTACAGCGAGCGCAGCACGAGCACTTTTTTCGGCGGCACGCCGAGTTGCTCGAGCAACGGCTTCAACTCGCCTGAGTTGACCACGCGAAACGCGAGCGCGCGCTCGCGCGCCCAGCGCAGATAGAGCTTCGTCGCCACGCACTCGAATCGCTCGCGCAGGTTGGAGGCGATCGGATACCCGGGAACGTGGTGGATCTCCGAGAGGTAAGGCACGCCGGTGGTCTTCGATATCGCCGCGGCGGCGCGGCCGGCTTGGAAGATGCCGTAGTCGTGGCTGACGATCAAAGTGGGCTTGTGCTCGCGGATGAGCTCGACGCCCTTGCGCTCCCAAAAACCGATCAGGCCGGAACGGCCGCAGTCGGCGGGATGCAGGAACACGTTACCGAGGATCTGGCGCGTCGTCACAGCCTTGTCGGGCCGCGGCAGAAGAATGTCGACGCGTTCGAAGTAGCGCGAAAAACCGCGCTGTGTCTCGTAGAGCGGCCCCTTGCCGCCCGTGGGCGTCAGGCGGTCGCCGCTGATCATCAGGACTTTCACCGCCGCCGTTCTACTTCGCGGCGAGCAGTCGCGCGAGGATCAGCTCGGCGGAATGGCCGTCGCCGAACACGTCGGGCCACTCGCGGTCGCGCTGCAACTGGTGCTGCACGGAGACCGCCAGCGCGTCGGGCGAATAACCCGCCAGGATGTTCGCGCCGATGCGCACCGTCTCGGGCCGTTCGGTGTTCTCGCGCAGCGTGACGCAGGGCACGCGCAGCACGCAGGCTTCTTCCTGGATGCCGCCCGAGTCGGTGATCAAGAGCCGCGCGCTCGCCTCCAGCGCCAGGAAATCGAGGTAACCCTGGGGCTCGATGGCGATCAGGCCGCGCACGGCGGCAAGCTTGGACTCCAGTCCGAAAGCGGCGAGTTGTTTTTTGGTGCGCGGGTGCACCGGGAAGACCAGACGCAGGCCGAGCGCTCCGACGCGCGCGAGCCCCTCGATCGCTGCGCGCAGGCGCGCTTCGTCGTCGACGAGTTCTGGCCGGTGCAGGGTCACGAGGCCGTAGCTGTTCGGCTCCAGACCCAGTTGCACGAGCGTCTTGGACTGCGCCTTCGCGCGCGGCAGCATCTTGAGCAGCGCGTCGACGACCGTGTTGCCGCTGACCGTGATGCGCGCGTCGTCGTGACCTTCGTCGAGCAGATTCTGGCGGCTGGTCGCCGTCGGCGCGAACAGGTCGTCGGCGAGCGAGTCGGCCAGGATGCGATTCAACTCTTCCGACATCGCCGGATCGAAACTGCGCAGGCCGGCTTCCACGTGCGCGACGCGGATGCCGGCCTTCGATGCGGCGAGCACTCCGGCGAGCACGGAATTGGTGTCGCCTTGCACGATCACGACGTCGGGTCTTTCCTTGACGAAGACCGCGTGCATCGCGCGCGTCATCTCCGAGACCTGACGCCCAAAGGGACGCGCTCCTAGGCCAAGATTGAAACGCGGGGCCGCCAGACCGAGTTCGGCGAAGAACTGCGCGTCCATGCTGGCCGTGTAGTGTTGGCCCGAGTGCACCACGAAATGATCGAGGTGCTGGCGCTCGAACAGCCACAGGAGCGGCGCGCACTTGACGATTTCCGGCCGCGTACCGAGCGCGATGCAGAGTCTCATAGCAGCCACTCTACTTCCACGGGGCCGCGCGACCATTGCAGGGCCTGCAGGGCGAACATGCTCACCCAGGCGTTCACGTCCTGCGAGGAGTCGTTGTAGCGCAGGCCGCCGGATGCCGTCTGCAGACTACCGAGGAAAGCGCTCGCGAGCTCGATGTTCCCCGCGAACGCGACGCGATCGACCGCCGACCAGATGCGCACGCCCTGACTCGTCGCGTCACCCTGGTGGCCGAGCGGCACATCCGTGCGGCCGTGCCAATTCGTCAGACTGCCGTCGGAGTTCTGCGCTCGCGCAAGCCACTGCGCCGCGGGCAGGATCGGCGCCGCATCGGCCAGCCCGCGCGCGGACAGCGCGAGCAGGCCCTCGGTCGCGTAGCAATGCGCGTGGGCATAGACCCACGGGCGCACGCCATTGATCCGGAATGCGTTTTCACGAAAGCAACTCTCGCTCACTTCGCGTGCGACGCGGCGGCAAAGCTCTCGCGCGCGCTCGTCGCCAAGGACTGTCGCGGCTGTGTCCAGTGCAATGGCCGTCTTCAGCGCCGAAGCACCGAAGGACAACGACCAGCTCGTGTCGTCGACCAGCGGCTGGCCGTCCTTCCACGCCACGACCTGCCGGCCGAGACTCGCGACCAGGAAGTCGCGCATGCGCGCGATCGCGTCCTTGAAATCGCTCTTCTGCGCGACGCGGTCGATGCGCGCGAGACCGATCAGACCGATGCCGGTGTCGAAGGTGTAGTCGATGCCCGCGCGCCCGAGCCCGCCGGCGGGCGAAAGCGCGCCAACCGTGGCGCGGCCGACCAGCTGGCCGCGCGACAACCAATCGTGGCTGTGGTTCGCGCGCGCGAGCAGGGCGCACAGGCTCGTGTAGTAGCCCATGATCTCCGGATAGACGTACCCGGGCTTCGCGGGGTTGAGCCAGGAGCGAACGCCGCCTCCAGCCTCGCAAAGCTCAGACTCGAAGAGCCAAGTCTGCAGCGCGGCTTCCGAGGGCCCGCCGGCCTCGGCCTTGGGCGCTCCCTTCAGGCTGGAGATCGACTCGCGTGGAGCGTGGGGCACGTGCATGAACCGCGGGCTGTGCGAGTCGTTTTCGGGGGAGTTGGGGAGGCGAGCCGGAGCCGGTTTCGGGCGCCCGGACGCTCGGTCCAAAGGCCTGAAAGCGTACCCCATCGGCGGGCGTGCTGGCAGCGTGGATAGCCTGGGACCGGCCTGGGTGTATCGGCTGGGACGCGGACCGGACTCGCGCGGTCCCGCAGGCGGCTGCTGCGAGCCCTCTCTCCCCATTGAATGAAGGAAGCGTCAGGAGCCCCAAATGGAATCAGCGCCCCTCGACGGGTCGGCATGCGAAACGTTTTCCGTCGCGCTCGATGCGTCCGAAGGCGTGCACTTCGTCGTGAAAGAAAAGGCCCGTCCAGCCGCGGCTCGCAGCGCGCTCGAGCCACTCTGCGCGCGCCTCGTACGAGCGCACGACGTCGATGTCGTAGGCCATGATGTAGGGCGGCTGGATGTGGTGCGTGGTCGGCACGACATCGGACCAGAAGATCGCGCAGTCGTTCGCTTCGTCGCCGATCGTGATCACGCTGACGCCGTCGGAGTGACCGCCGAGGACGTGCGCGACGAGACCGGGTACGACTTCGAAGCGGCCGTCGAAGGCCGTCCAAAGGCCGGCGCGCTCGATGGCCAGCACATCGTCGGCGCGGTAACTGCCGCTGCGCGCGTGGCCGGGCCGCTTGGCCATGGCGAGTTCGATGCGCGGCGCGAAGTGTCGCGCGTTGGGGAACAGCGGCGCGAGTGCGCCGTTCCGTTCGATCGTCGCGGCGCCGATGTGATCCCAATGGCAGTGCGAGGCGACGACGTGCGTGATGTCCGCGCACTCGAGGCCGGCCGCTTGCAACGAGGCCTGCAGCGTGGTCGTCGGCTCCATCTTGTAGATGCGGCGCTGCTTCTCATCCCAGCGTTGGCCGAGTCCCGGTTCGATCAGCACCTTGTACGGACCGCGTTCCGCGAGGAACGGCCGCAGCGCGAGCCGGATCGCGTTGTCCTCGTCCGGCGGCGTGAGCTTGCGCCAGATCGCCGCCGGCACGACGCCCCACATCGCGCCCCCGTCGAGGCGCAGGAATCCGTCGGACAGCGCGGTGATGCGCCAATCGCCGACCGGGATTCGTCGCGGCACGAAGGCTGCGCGCGAAGACGTGGCAGCTTCCATCGCGAGCCTCAGCGCAAAATCTGGCGCGCGATGATCAGACGCTGGATTTCACTGGTGCCTTCGCCGATCACGCACAGTTTCGCGTCGCGCCACATGCGCTCGACCGGATATTCGCGGCTGTAGCCCATGCCTCCGTAGATCTGGATCGCGTCGTAGGTGACGCGCATGGCGCACTCGGAAGCGAACAACTTGCCCATGGCCGCTTCCTTCGTGTAGGGCTGACCCGCGTCCTTGAGTCGCGCGGAGTGGTACACGAGATGGCGCGCGGCTTCGACGTCGAGCGCCATGTTCGAGAGCTTGAACTGCACGGCCTGCAGGTCGCTGAGTTTGCCGCCGAAGGCTTCGCGCTCCAGCGCATACTTGCGCGCGCAGTCAAAGGCACCCTCGGCGATTCCAAGCGAAAGCGCGCCGATCGAGATGCGCCCGCCGTCGAGCGTCTTCATGAAGGTCTTGAAGCCGTCCTCGGGCGGGCCGAGCGCATGGTCCCTGGGAATGCGTGCGTCCTCGAACACCGGGCTGCCCCAGTCCGAGCCGCGCATGCCGAGTTTGTTCTCGCCGGGCTCGACCGAAAAGCCCTTGGTCGCGCGCGGGACGACGAAGGCCGAGATGCCGCGCGATCCGCGGCTGCGATCGGTGACAGCGGTAACGATGAACGAGCCCGCGTAGTTCGCATTCGTGCAAAAGCACTTGCGGCCGTTGAGCACCCAGGAATCGCCGTCGGCGCGCGCGCTGGTTTCCGTGCCGCCGGAGTCCGAGCCGGCATTGGGCTCGGTCAGGCCGTAGGCGCCCATGTATTCGCCACAGACCAGGCGCGGAACGTACTCGCGCTTGAGCTTCTCGCCGCCCCAGGCGTAGATCGGATACGTGCCGAGCGAAACGTGCGCAGCCAGCGTCAGCGCCGTCGACCCGCAGACCTTGGCGATCTCCTCGACGGCGATGATGTACGCCAGCGTGCCGCCGTTGGATCCGCCGACGGACTCGTCGAAGGGAATTCCCGGTAGACCGAGCTCGACGATGCGATCCCAGGTCTTCTTCTCGAAGCGGTGATGCTCGTCGACCTCGTGCGCGAGCGGCGCGACCTCGCGAATGGCGAAGTCGCGGACCATGTCGCGGATCAGCAGTTGATCCTCGGTCAGGTCGAAAGAGTGTTTGATCTTTGGCAGCGTGAGCATGTGTGCGTAAACGTGTCGGTTGGCGCTTCGAGTTGCGATGCGGGTGAAAGCGGTGCTCAGTCGAATTCGATGCGCCACCCGGCGGTGCGACGCGTCTTGCCTGAACTGGGACTTGCCGCGGAGGACGGCCGCGCATCTTCCGACGCGGGCGCGTCGTCGACCGGGCTGTCGCGATAGAAGGCCGTAGAGTTGCCGCTGCCGACCCAGGCGATCAGCGCACTGCGCGAGAACTTCCATTCGCGCCCGATCTTGCGTGCGGGCAGACTCTGAGTGTGCAAGACCTTGTTGAAGGTCTTGATGCTGACACCGAGCAACGCGGCGGCTTCTTCGATATTGAGGATGTCGGGAGAATCACCGGTAGTCATTTCAGCGCTTCCTCTGCTTGCCAACGCCGGGTCATCTCGGTCTGGATCCACGTGGCGATATCTTCGGTTCGCGTGCCTGGGCCGAACAACTTGACGTAACCGTCCTGCTCGAGCGCGGCGACGTCCTCGGCGGGGATGATGCCGCCGCCGGTCAAGACGACGTGGCCCATGTTGCGGCGCACGAGTTCCTTGCGCACGCGCGGGAACAGCGACATGTGCGCGCCGGAAAGGATCGAGAGGCCGACGACGTCGACGTCCTCCTGCACCGCGATCTCGGCGATCATCTCCGGCGTCTGGTGCAGGCCGGTGTAGACGACTTCCATACCGTGGTCGCGCAGCGAACTGGCCACGATCTTGGCGCCGCGATCATGACCGTCGAGGCCGGGCTTGCCGATCAGGACTCGAATGCGGCGCCGGCCCGGGGCGGCATCCGATTTGTTTTCTTGGCTGGACAGATTCACAGGATCTTGGGCTCCTTGTACGTGCCGAATTCCTGGCGCAGGACTTCGGCGATCTCGCCTAGGGTGCAATCGGCGTGCGCGGCGGAAACGAAGCGTTCGAGCAGGTTGTCGCCGCCACGGCAGGCAGCGCGAATCAGGCCGAGCTCGCGTTCCGCGCGCGGCTTGTCACGGCGCGCGCGCAGTCCTGCAAGGCGCGAGCGCTGGTCCAACTCGACCGCGGCGTCGATGCGGTGCAACTCGATCGGCGTGTTCTTGGTCTCGTCTTCCTGATAGCAGTTGATGCCGACGACCTTCTTGATTCCACGCTCGAGCGCGCGCTGGTATTGCAGCGCGGAGCGGTGGATCTCCTTCTGGATCCAGCCCGCCTCGATGCACGGCACCACGCCGCCGCGGCGCTCGATCTCGACGAAGTAGGCCTCCGCTTCGGCTTCCAATCGGCGCGTCGCGGCCTCGACGAAGTAGCTTCCGGCCAAGGGATCGATCACGTGCGCGACTTCGGTTTCTTCGGCGATGATCTGCTGAGTGCGCAGCGCGATGCGAACGGCTTTTTCCGTAGGCAGCGAAAAAGTCTCGTCCATCGAATTGGTGTGCAGCGACTGCGTACCGCCGAGCACCGCCGCCAGGGCTTCGAAGGCCGTGCGCACGATGTTGTTCTCGGGCTGTTGCGCCGTCAGCGTCACGCCCGCGGTCTGCGTGTGGAAGCGCACCATCCACGAGCGCGGATCCTTGGCGCCGAATTCGTTGCGCAGCTTGCGCGCCCAGATCCTGCGCGCGGCGCGGAACTTGGCGATCTCCTCGAAGAAGTCGATGTGGCTGTCGAAGAAAAAGGAAAGCCGCGGCGCGAAATCGTCGACGTCGAGGCCGGCCGCCAGACCGCGGCGCACGTACTCCATGCCGTTGGCCAGCGTGAAAGCCAGTTCCTGACCGGCGGTCGAGCCCGCTTCGCGGATGTGGTAACCGGAGATCGAGATCGTGTTCCACTGCGGCACGCGCCTCGAGCAGTAGCCCATCACGTCGGTGATCATGCGCAGCGCCGGTTTCGGTGGCACGAGCCAGGCGTGTTGCGCCTGGTATTCCTTGAGGATGTCGTTCTGCACCGTGCCGCGCAAAAGCTTCGAGTCGACGCCCTGACGCTCGCCGCAGGCGATGTAGAAC
>JANMRV010000276.1:0-5433 GCA_031388685.1 Planctomycetota bacterium | reverse complement strand
GGCGCTGCCGCGGCGGATGGAGCGCGGCTCAAGCTCTCGATGTTGGCAGGCGCGCGGGAGTTTCCGGACCTGGTCAGCGTCAGGCTGCACGGCCGGTTCGATCCCGCCACGTTCAACAAGCTCGTGCTTGCCGTCGATTCGGCGCACGACGCCTATGTGCACTGCACCCTGCGCAGCCAGGGTGTTCCCGTGTTGGGTTCCAGCAATCGAGCCCGAGTCGAACCGCGCGATCCCAACGGCGGGCCATGTCGGGTCGTGCTCGAACTGCCGAGTGCCCGGCGCTTTCCCGAGGTTCCCGACGAACTCGAACTGATCTTCGACAATGTCGTGACGCCCTTCAGCCTGGGTTCGATCGAGCTTTGCCATCAGCCCATCTGGGCGTGGTTGCCCGCGGCCGAAGAGGGCTTCGGCATGGTCGCCCTGGGCAGCGACGCGCGCGAGTCCGTCGGTCTGTCGACGGCGCGCAGCCTGGAGGGCGAAGTGCTGGTGCCCCCAAGCGGCGAGCTGCGCTGCTTCGCGACGATTCCGACGGCGCTGCGCTTCGGAGGCAAGCAGGCCTTTTTGCAGGTCGAAATCCACGGCGAGAGCGGCGCGCTCCTGCAGCGGCGCGTGGCCTTGGACACGAGCTCCACGGCTGTCGCGGTCTGGCACCCGCTGCGCGTGCCGTTGAACCAGTTCGCCGGTCAGAAAGTTCGCGTGACCTTCTCCTTCAGCATCGAGAACAAGCTGCGAGAGGCCGTCTGTGCGCTGACCCGTCCCAGGGTCGAGGCGGCGAAGTCGGCGCCGCGCACGGTGCTGCTGGTGACGTCGGACACGCACCGCGGCGATTCGCTGGGGGCCATGGACAACGGCCTGGCCATCCAGACTCCCGCGCTCGATGCCTTGGCGCGGCGCGGTGTGCTTTTCCTCGACTGCTGGTCCTCGACCAACGTCACGATTCCCTCGCACGCCGCGATCATGACCGCGACTTCGCCGCGCGATACGGGGGTGCTCGACAACTACACGCGCCTCTCGCGCAAGGCGTACACGCTGGCTGAGGCTTTCGGGGCCGCGGGCTTCGCGACCTACGCAGTGGTCAGCGCGCCGCACCTTTCCGACGCGGCGAGCGGGTTGGGCCAGGGCTTCGACCGCCTGAACGCGCCCGTGAGCGTTCACAAACGTCGAGCGGCGGACAGCATTGCGCTGTTGCGCGCGTGGCTCGAGGACGCGCAGGGCCAGGATCTTTTCCTGTGGCTGCATCTCTACGACGCGCACACGCCCTACGAGCCACCGCCGGAATTCGAGGCCCGCTACTGGCCCGCGGGTCGCGACGCCTACGATCCCAGACTACCGGAGCCCGTGGTTCCCAAGGTCTTCCGCGTCAACCTGCCTGCGGGAGTACGCGACCTCGAACTTCTTTCCGCGCGCTACCACGGCGAGGTCAGTTACCTCGACGCACAGCTCGCGCAACTGTTCGAAGTGGCGCGCATTCGCTCGGGGCTGACCGCTTTCACGGCCGACCACGGTGAATCGCTCGGTGAACACGGCATCTTCTGGGAGCACGCCGGGCTCTACCCGCAGAGCATTCACGTGCCGCTGATCCTCGCCTGGCCAGAGGCGCCGGCCGGAACGCGAGTAGCGCAGCCTGTCTTTCAACTCGATTTGGCGCGCACGCTGCTGAGACTGGCCGGCGTCGAGGACGCGCGCTTGCCCGGTGCAGATCTGCTCGCGCCGTCGGGCGCGTCGCCCGCGCCCCGTTTCACGATTTCATCGGCGGCGGATCGCGCCAGCGTCAGCGTGGACGGTTGGCATCTGATCGTTTCGCTGCGCGGCTATCTCGTCACCGTGGGAGCCGAACAGAAACCGTTTCCCCGCCACCACGTCGAACTCTTCGACCTCGCCGCTGACCCGCACTGCCTGCACGATCTGGCGCGCGAGGAGCTCGTGCGCGCGGGCAAACTGCGCCGACTCCTGTGTGCCTGGCTCTCCAGCGCGACTCCGCAGGGCTGGGGCGACGCCGAGAATCGCAGCACCGAGATGGCGGAGCACCTCGCGCAGTTGGGTTACGCAGCTCGAGCCAGCGTGTCGAAAGTCGTCCCGATCGATCCCGACTGCGGCTGTGGCGAGTGCGCGCCGTTCCTCGCGAAGCGCTGAACGCCGGCGCTGTGGCAGTGGCCGCAGGCGCGTCCGATCGTTACAAGCCGAGCGTGGAGAAAAGTCCGCCTCGACGACGAACACGCCTGTGGATCGGCCTGGCGGCCTATGCGCTGGCGCTGATCGCCTCGCAGATTTGGATCGCGACGCGTCCCGCTGCGCTGAGTTTCGCGCCCGAAGGCAGCGAGCGCACCAGCCTCTCCACGCCGCCGTTCGCCATGGGCGCTTTGGCCTGGAAGGTCGGCGCCGGCGACCCGACGGCCGGCTTTGAAGTTCTGCTGCCGGTCGTGCTGCTCCACGGTTCGCCAGGTGAGGCCGCGGACCTCGCCGACCTGGCCGCGCGCCTGGCGGCAAACGGACGCGAAGTGCTCTCCCTCGATCTGCCGGGTTTCGGCGCCAGCGTTTCGGCGCCGGGCGGTCGCTCGATCCTCGAGCACGCGCGCAGCGCGCTGGCCTGCGTGCCCTGGATTGAATTCCACGTCGCGGCCTGGTCGATGGGCGGGGGAGTCGCGCTGCACATGGCGGAACTTGCGCCAGCGCGCGTGCGCTCGCTCACGTTGATCGCCTCGATCGGCGTCCAGGAGGCGGAAGGCTCTGGAAACTACTACTTCGAGCACTTCAAGTACGCGCTGTCCTGGGCGCTCTTCGTGCCGGGAGCGGAACTGATCCCGCACTTTGGCCTGTTGGGTGAGCGCGCTTCGCGCCGCGCGTTCTGCGAAAATTTTTGGGCCAGCGATCAGCGCCCGCTGCGCGGGATCCTTTCCGCGCTGAGAACACCGTTGCTGATCGCCCATGGCCGGCGCGATTTTCTCGTGCCGCTGTGGTGCGCCGAGGAAAGTCATGCACTCGCGCCCGAGAGTCGACTGATCGTTTTCGACGCCAGCCACTTTTTGCTCTTCGAGCCGCCCTTCGGCCAGCTGGACGAACTTGCGCCGGAAATGCTGGCCTTTCTCGCGCGCCACGATTCCGCCGGAACTCCCGAGCCGAAAACGCGCGTCCACCCTGCCCCCCACGTCGGGGACGATCGCCCCGAACCCTACTGGCTGTCGCGGCGGATTCCGTGGTGGCTTGCGTTCGCGGCGTTGTGCGCCCTGGCGCGCTGGCGAGCGCTGTGGTGCGGACTCGTCGTCGGCTCGCTGTGCGCGCTGCTTCAATTGGATCTCGGACTAGGTTTGTGCGCTGCACTCTTCGGCGTGAGCGGGCGCGCGCTCATGACACCGGCAGGCTCGCTGTGGAATTGGCTCAGGGAACTCAGCGGGGTCTTCGGCGCGTGCGTGCTGGCCAGCATCTTCGCGGTCTGGGCCGGTCCGTCGCTTTGCGCTCTCGCCGGCGCGTGGGGCGGAAGCGCGCTGTGCGTGGCGCTGCCGCTGCTCGTGGCCGCGGCGGTTTCGCACTTCGTTCGCCGCCGACGCGCGGACGCGACGGCGGACTAGCTCCGAGTTCAGAGATTCGCGGCCGCGAACACGATCAGCAGTGCGAAGGCGATCGCGAGCACGAACAGCAGCACTTTCACCCACGAGATCGGAGCGTCGCCCTGCACGTTTCCCGTCTGGCCGTGGATCAGGACCGTGTAGGGTTTTCCGTTGCAGCGATAGGTCAAGGTCCAGACCGGCAGCAGGATGTGTTTCCAACGCACGTCGCGGATCGTGTTCGCGACGCGCAGATCGCGGTAGGTGTCGCCGGGCACGTCGCCGCCGCAGCGTGCCGATTGTTGCGCTTCGATCACGCTCTGCGCCGTGCGCCAGCCGTCCGCGAGATCGACGCGGTACTCCTCCGCGTGCCAGCCGGCCAGATACTCGGGCTGATAGGGCACCAAGGCGCTGGAATCGAATTCGCCCAGTTTTTTCAGCAAGTCGCCGCGCACGAAGCCGGAAGCCGGCACGAGCAAGTCGTCGAATGCATCGTGGCGCTTGCCGCGCGCCGGAGTCCAGCGCACGTGGCGCACTTGCTGGGCGACCATGGTCGTGCGGCCATTGACCGTCATCGGGACCATGACCGTCACGTAGTAGTACGTGCCGGAATCCGCGGACCACTCGGAGTCGACCTGTGCGTCGAAAGTCCAGCACGGCACGTAGACGCCGCGCGCCTGGAATTGATCGACGCGCTTCAGCGCGTTCGGCCGAAACCACATGCCTGCGGTCCACTTGGCGAACTGCGTGCGCACCGTGTCGCGGCCGACGTCGAGCGGGATCAGCGATTCCGGCCGCAGCGGATTGCGCCGCTCGGACTGGTCGAGTACCGCGGGCGAACCGCAGAACACACAGTCCGTGGACGTCCCTGAATCGTCGAACGTGACGCGGGCGCCGCAGCTCCCGCACTGCGAGACGCGCACGTCCGTGCCGAAGCCGCGCGCGGCGGTCGTGGCATCCTCCAGCGCGCGCTCCACGATCGTGGCCTGGCTCCTTGGCACTTCGCGCCGGAAGTCGCAGTGTCCGCAAAGTTGCGCGTCGGCGTCCGGATCCCAGAACATTTCCGCGCCGCAGTTGGGACACGGGAAGTTGCGCTGCTGGTGCAGCTTGCCAGGCTCGGGCGGGGGAGGCGGGACGGAGTCGGTCACTGGGCTTGGCGCGCAGGCGCTGGGCCCGGTTCTACGCCGGTCCCCCGCCGCTCTTCAACGGTCTTCGGGCGGTGCCGAAGCCAAGCCGGCGAGCGGCCCCTGGTTCCAGGCACTTTGAAGCGCGTGAAGGAATCCCTATCGTCTGCGTAGTGGCGCGCCGTCTCCCGCGAGGGAGTCTTGCGCAGGATCGCGAACGACAAGGCTGGCAGCTGCCGGCAGGAGAAGGCTAGGCCCATGGGCGTGATCGATTGGTTCAAGCGCGGCGTCGGGGAAATGATGATCGCGCGTCCGGACGACGCGAAGTCCCACGTCGTATGGAAGCATCCCGACCCCACGATTCCGATGAAGTCGCAGTTGACCGTCGAATCCGACGAGGTCTGCGTCTTTTTCCGTGACGGCAAGGTGGTCGCGACCCTGCCGCCCGGCCGGCACACGCTCGATTCGGCCAACCTGCCCTTCCTGTCCAACCTTGTAGACAGTTTCACGGGCGGCAATGTCTTCATCGCCGAGGTGTTCTTCGTTTCGACGAACGAGCAGGTTGGCGTCAAGTTCGGCGGGCCGATCGGCCACGTCGAGGATCCCAAGAGCGGCGTGCCGGTGCAGACTCTGGTGCACGGCGAATTCAGCTTCCGCGTCATCGACGCACAAATGCTGATCACCGTCCTGGTGGGCATGGGGCGCGCCGAGAGTTACCAGGTGCGATTGTGGATGAAGGAGCAAGTGCTCAAGGTCATCCGCGATCG
>JANMRV010000268.1:0-8316 GCA_031388685.1 Planctomycetota bacterium | reverse complement strand
GCTGCTGCAGCGCTTCGGCATCGTGCTGAGTCTCCTGCCCCTGCCGCTGATCGCGGTCGGCGGATTTTGCGCATTGGCGAGTTTCGGTTCCTTGCTGGCCATCCAGGCAGCGATGATCCTGTCGCGCTCCTGCGAATACGCGACCGCCAAGCCCGCGCGCGAAACGCTGTACACCGTCGTGTCGCGCGCCGAGAAATACCAGGCCAAGAGCTTCATCGACACCTTCGTCTACCGCGGCGGCGACACCTTGGGCGGCTGGGCATTCCACGGGCTTTATGCCCTGGCCAAGCTCCCGCTCAGCGCCATCGCCTGGATGGCCGTGCCGCTGGCGGGCATCTGGGCAGGCGTGGCGGTCACCCTCGGAAGGCGCCAGGAGCGGCTCGCCAAGGCCGCGGAAGGCCTGGAATCTCCAGCAAAGCGGGCCTAGTCACTGGGCCGTGTCCCAGCTGCTCGAAGAATCTTCCGTGGATCAGGAACTTCAGAGCTGGGTCGAATTGAGGCGCACGCGCGATCGCCGCAGCGGACAACAACTGTCCTTGATGCTCGAAGCTGTGCACATCGAGCACGGCATATTTCAGCAGCACGCGGAAACGATCCTCGTGGTACGGCCCGAGGACGCACAGCGCGCGGCCGAAGAATGCGAGCGCTACGAGAAAGAGAATCTCGACTGGCCGCCGCGCGGCGAAGCTCTCGGCAGTCTCTCGGAAGGATTGATCGGCGCGTTTGGCTGGGCCGCGATCTTCACGGTGATCGAGATCCTGGTGCGCACGAAGGCGCTCGGCCTCGATTGGTTCGGCCGCGGTCGCGGTCTCGCGGGCGCCGAACGCTCCGGTGAAGTCTGGCGCGCAGTCACGGGATTGTCGCTGCATCTCGACCTCTCGCACTTCCTCTCCAATCTGTTGTTCGGAGCATTGTTCACCATGCTCGCCTGCGAGCTGATCGGGGGAGGACTGGGCTTGAGTCTGATCCTGATCTCGGGCGCGCTCGGCAATCTGGCCAACGCCATGCTGCAGGCTCCCGAGCACGCCTCGGTCGGTGCCTCGACCGCCGTGTTCGCCGCCTTGGGTCTGCTGGTCACCTACCAGTGGCGCCGCCGGCATCAATTGAAGCAGAGCGCCTTCCGCCGCTGGGCGCCACTCTTCGCCGGCGGATTCCTGCTCGCGAGCATGGGTCTCACACCCGAGACCGCGCAGTTCGCGGCGCGCTCGGTCGACTTTGGCGCGCACGCGACCGGATTCGGTGTCGGGGCTCTCGGCGGAATCGCGCTCAGCCTTTTCCGCGTGAAGCAACTCGGCAACCCGACGCTGCAGACGGCGGCACTGGCTTTCGCTCCTGCCCTGTTCGTGCTCGCGTGGTGGTCTGCGTTCTAGCCCGGCCTAGAATGACCGGCGATGGCGCTGAACGTCGAGGAATTGCGCGCGGCGATCGTGGCCGGTGAGGGCCGCGAAGTGGAGTTCAAGCGCGGTCTGCCCAACGACCAGAAGATCGCGCGCAGCCTGTGCGCGTTCGCCAACACGCGCGGCGGGCTGTTGTTCATCGGTGTCACCGATTCAGGCGAACTCGAGGGCGCGCCGCACCCCGAAGCCACGGCGAAGAAACTCGCCGAGGTTGCCGCGCACGGGATCGAGCCGCCGATCGCGCCGCGCATCGAAGTGATCGCCATCGACGGCGTCTTGCTGGTGGCGGTGCGCGTCGCGGCATCGCGCTCGCGGCCCCACGCGGTGCTGCGACGCGGCGAGGAGCCTGAAGTGGTCGTGCGCTCGGGTTCCTCGAACCGGAGCGCCTCGCGCTCGACCCTCGCCGCGCTGCGCAATGCCCGCAAGTCGCGCTCGACGCTCGACAACTTCGAGCGCAGCGTGCTCGAATTCGTCGACGATCGGCAATCCAGTGATCCCAACGGCGACGTGGCGGTCGCTGAATTCGCGCGCGCGCGCAATGTCGGCGTGCAACGCGCGAAGCGCGCGTTTGCGCGCCTGGAGCGCGAGGGCTTCCTGATCGGAGTGGGAATCGGCGCGGGCCGGCGCTATCAGAGCGCCTGAACGCCGACGCCGGCCCTCATTTCGCGTTGCGCGCGCGCGGTTTCTTCTTCGCGTCGCCGGTCTGCTTGGGCCGTTCGCCGCGCAATTCCGTCAAAGACGGCTCGCTCGCCGGACTCGCGGCGCGCCAGTCCTTGGGCGGCGCTTCGCCGCGGATTTCGTACAGGAATCGCGACGGGTAGCCGCTGATGCGCGTGCCGTACTTCGAGCGCTCGGCGCAGTGCGAGATCGTCAAATGGCGCTTGGCGCGCGTGATGCCGACGTACATGAGCCGGCGCTCTTCTTCGATCGTGTCTTCTTCGACGGCGCGCTGGTGCGGCAGGATGCCCTCCTCGACGCCGACCAGATAGACGCGTTCGAACTCGAGGCCCTTGGCGGCGTGCAGCGTCATCAATGTCACGACGTCGCGCACTTTGTCGCTGTCTTCCTTGCGGTCCTCGCGGTCGATGGCAAGTTCATCGAGGAACGTCTCGAGCGTCGCCTGCTTCTGGCGCTGCTCGTGGTTGCGCGCGAACTTCGCGACTTCGAGGACCGCGTTCCAGCGCTCGGTCTGAGTCTTCGTGTCAGGGTAGAGCCGCTCGACTTCGGCGCGGTAGCCGACCGCGTCGATGATGCGCATCACGAGCGCTTCCAGGGAGAGCTCGGCTGCGCGCGCGTTCGCGGTTGTCAGCAGGCGCTGAAACGCACAGATGGCCTCGCTCGCGCGCGGATCGAGTTTCTCGACTTCGCCCGCGCGCGCCAGTGCCGCGGGCACTGAAATCGCATGCTCAGTCGCGAACTCGAGCAAGCGATCGATCGAAGTCTTGCCAACTCCGCGTGGCGGCGTGTTGATCACGCGCAGCAGCGAGACTTCGTCGTCGGGCTCGCGACACAGGCGCAGATAGGCGAGCACGTCGCGGACTTCCTTGCGGTCGAAGAACGACATGCCGCCGACCAGGACGTAGGGCATCGAGCGCGCGCGCAGTTGCTGCTCGAAGGTCCGAGGCTGCGTGCCGGTGCGAAAAAGGATCGCGAAATCGGAGAGTTTCGCGCGGCCCTTGCGCACGAGATCGTGGATCTGCAGCACGATTGTTTCGGCCTCGACGTTCTCGTCGGCCATGCTGACCGCCATCACCGGATCGCCGGAGCCGAGCGCGGAGCGCAGCGTTTTCGCGTGGCGCTTGGGATTGTTCGCGATCACGCGATTGGCCGCGCCGAGGATCTGCTCGGTCGAGCGATAATTGGTCTCCAGCCGCACGACCGCCGCGCCCTTGAAGTCTTGTTCGAACGAAAGGATCTTCGTGATGTCCGCTCCGCGCCAGCCGTAGATCGACTGGTCGTCGTCGCCGACCACGCACAGATTCCTGTGCGCGCCCGCGATCTGCTTGACGATCTCGTACTGCGGCGAGTTCGTGTCCTGGTATTCGTCGACCATCACGTAGCGGAAGCGCAGGGCGAGCGACTTCTTCACGCTTGGATGTTCGCGCAGCAAGCGCACGGCGTTCAGCAAGAGGTCGTCGAAGTCCATGCTCCTCGAGCGCCGCAGGTGGTCCTCGTAGCGCTGCCAGGCGCGGCCGATCAACTCTTCGCGATCGTCGGCGGCGCGACCCAGGAACGCGGCCGCGGTTCCTAGCCTGTTCTTCTCCAGCGAAATGCGCGATTGCAGCGCACCCGGCTGGATCTGAGTCTCCGCCACGCGCAAGTCGCGCAAGGCACCCTTGAGCGCACTGACCTGGTCTGAGGAATCGGAGATCGAGAAATTGCGCGGATATCCGAGCAACTCGGCGTGCTGCTTGAGCAGTTTCAGGCAGAACGCGTGAAACGTGCCGACGGTCAAGGCGCTGGCCGCCTGCTTGCCGACCAGTTCCGCGACGCGCTCGCGCATCTCGCCCGCGGCCTTGTTGGTGAAGGTCATGGCCAGGATGGCATGCGGATCGACGCCCTTGGCCAGCAAATGCGCGATGCGCACGGTGATCACGCGCGTCTTGCCGCTGCCCGCGCCGGCGAGCACGAGCACCGGCCCTTCGGTCGTCAAGACGCCGCGGCGCTGCTCGGGGTTGAGCCCCGCGAGGATCGAATCGAGTTTCTGCACGTCAGCTCAGGGCAGAACCGTCTGAGGCACGCGCCGAAAATTTCCGCGCAGCATCGCGTGCAGCCGGACCGGGGCAGCAAGCTGCTCGACCGACTCCTCGCCCGCGTGCCAGACGAGTTCGCAGGTTCCCGCGGCGTAGCTCAGCTTCGCCGAGCGCGTGAGGCCCGCGAAGTGCGCCCGCAGCGGCGCGTCGAAGACCTCGCGGACCAGCGCCTCTGGCGTGGAGCGCACGAGGAATCGCCCGTCGAAATCGTCCTCGCCCATCGGGACATCACGCATCCCGACCAGTGCCCCGACGCGGGTCGGGATGTTCTCGCGCTCGATGCTGAAACTCCCTGCGGGGCCGTCGCCGCGGCTGTGGACCTTGATCCAGGTCTGGGTCTGCTTGCCACTGCGGACGCGGTATGTGGTCAACTCTAGGCTGAGTTCACCGACCAGGCCACGGATAGCGAGGCTCCCGAACTTCCACCAGAGTTCCGGCTCGACAGCCAGAGTCAGGCGGTTGTCGAGTGCAAATTTGCGCCAGATTTCCTCGCGTTGTTCGAGCACGCGCCTATTTTTCCGGATCGAGAAGTAAAGCACGCAGAATCCGACGCCGGCGGCCACCGGCAGGAGCACGTACTGCAGAAGTTTCGGATCGGGGGCAGCGGCCATACGTGGGAATTGTGCGTACCACCAATCCGACGAGCAACACCAGCGTTGCACGTTTCAGAGTTCGCTTCGACGGACTATCATCAGAGGGTGAGAATCACGCTCGTTTGTTCGTTCGCACTGCTGGCGATTCCGGCCCTCGCAAGCGTCCCGCAGATCGAGCCGCAGCCGGCCGAACGGCCTAAGCTCGGCGCTTGCGTGCGTCAGATCGACGGCTTGGGCGAGCCGACGGGTCTGGCGTTCGGGCCGGACGGATTGCTGTACGTCGCTGAGTCACTGGCGCATCGGGTCAGCGTGATCGACGCGGAAGGAAAGTCGAAGCGCACGCTCGGCGCGGATCGGCTCGTCGATCCGCGCGATGTCGCGCTGTGCGCCGATGGACGCGTGGTGGTTTCCGATGCGGGCCTCGACGCGATCGTGATCTTTGCGCCGGACGGCAAGGTCTCCGTGATCGGCGGGCGCGGAGGAAAGCCGGGCGAGTTCATGGCTCCCGAAGGCATCGATGTCGCGGGCGATTGGATCGCCGTTGCGGATGGACGCAACGATCGCGTGCAGGTCATGAAGCTGGATGGGTCTTCCGTGCGCATCCTCGGCAATCGCGGCGCGGGCGAGGGCGAGTTCAATCGGCCCGCGGATGTCGCCTTCGGACCCGATGGGATGCTGCTGGTCGCCGACACGTTCAACCAACGAGTGCAGTGTTTTTCCAAGGACGGAAAATTCCTGCGCGCCTTCGGCACGCCGGGGCCGAATCCCGGTCAATTCGGCGGACCGACCGGGCTTGCGGTGCACGGAAATTTCGTGCACGTCGTCGACCGCGACAACAGCCGCGTGCAGATCTTTTCGCTGGCCGGCCGGCTGGACAGCTGGTACGGCATCCACGCACTGCGGCCGCGCGAAGGCCAGGGGAAGCTGCACTATCCGCTACGGCTCGCGCTGAACGCGGACGGCGCTCGCGCGGCGATCGCCGAACCGATGGAGGATCGCGTGCAGATCCTCGGGCCCGTCGATCCGAACGTCGAAGAACTTCCGCCGCTACCCGCGCTTCCCCCATCGCACTACGGCGGAGCGCTCGACGCCGACGGTCCGCTGCTGGTCGTGACCGAACCTTCGATTCCGAAGATTCTGATCTTCCAGATGCTCGACGGCGAGCCGATCGAGTTCGGCTCGTTCGGGACCTACGGCGCGCACTCCGGGCAAGTGCTCTGGCCCAACGATGTCGCGATCGACTTCGCGAAGCGGCGTATCTACGTCGCCGACTCGGGCTCCGCGAGATTGCTCGCGTTCGAGTTCAAGTTCGATCCGAAGGCGGAGATCGGGTTCGATCCCGAGCGTGTGCGTTTCGTCGCCGAGACGAAGCTGCCGATCGGCTTCGATGCCATGGGACTCTGGCGCGACGGCGACGGAGGTCTTTGCGTCGTCGATTCGAGATCCACGTCGGTCATGCGCTACGGCGCGGATCTGAAACTGCGGGGGCTCGACGCATTGCCAAAAACGCTGCGCGAGGCCGTCGATGGCTGCGCCGGGCCGCGGATGACCGGCCTCGAGGGCGCGCATGAACAGTACGTCGCGGATCGCCTCGGTGGGCGCGTGTATGCGCTCTCGTCAGGCAAGGCGATTGCCGAAGGCCTCGTGCGTCCTTCCGCGGTCTTGTCCACGGCCTCAGGCTCGCTCTATGTCAGCGACGAAGGCGCAAACGCGCTGCTGCGGCCCGGTCGCGAAAACCCAGCCGTCGCGCGCGGCCTGGGACTTGGGCCCCATCAACTCGCCAGACCTCGCGGACTCGCCGAACTTCCCGGAGGTCGCGTGGTCGTCATCGATTGGGGCAACCACCGCGGTCTGATCTTCGATGCCGCGGACAAGTTCCTGCGCGCCTTCGGTTCGCAGCTCTTCATTCGCTCCACGTTTCCGAGCAAGGCCGAAAAAGCGCCGGAACCGCCGCTGCAAGCCTCAGAAGCGCCGCTCTTCGCGCCACTCGCCGCGCTCGATGGCTCGAAGCCCTGGCACTCAGCCAGGCACTGCGTCTCGAACGACGGCCAGTTCGCGGTCTTCTGGCGCCCGACGCCCGATCCCATTCAGGAGCGCCAAAGCTTTTCGCTCGAGGTCTGGGTGACGAAACTCGACGCGCCCAACCAGCTCGAAACGGATCTCTTCCTCGCGCTTGACGCCGGCATGCCCGAACACGGCCACGGCATGAACGTCGTGCCGCAGACGATCCGCGCAGCCGACGGGCACTTCACGGTCCAAGGCACGCGTTTCCACATGCCCGGCCGCTGGGAGATGTACTTCGATCTCGCGCGCGAAGGCCGCACGGAACGCGCGCAGGTCACGTTGGAACTGGAGTAGCTCGAAGTGAACCCCGCGCGCTGGCTCCTGATTCCGCCGACGGCTTTGCTGCTCGCCGCGACGTCGCTGCAAACTCTCGCCGACGACAAGCTGGTCCCCTTCGATGAGCGCGAGAAGTCGATCATCGCGCGCATGACGGGCATGGGCGCCGCGCCACCCGATCCGACGAACTCCGTCGCGGACGATCCGCGCGCGGCGCGACTGGGCCGGAAATTGTTCTTCGATGCGCGGCTCTCCGGCGACGGCAAGTTCAGTTGCGCGCACTGCCACGATCCCGAGCGAGGCTTCAGCGACGGCAAGCAGCTCTCCGAGGGCAAGGCGCGCGCGAAACGCAATTCACCGGGACTGCTCAACGTAGCCTTTCAACGCTGGATGTTCTGGGACGGCCGCGCCGACACGCTCTGGTCCCAGGCGCTGGGACCGATCGAAAACCCCGTCGAGATGGACGGCAACCGCGTCGCGATCGCCCAGCGCATCGCGAGCGACCCTCGACTGAACGACGAGTACGAGCAGATCTTCGGCGCGCTGCCCGAAATGGATCTGTGGCCGCGCGAGGCCCGGCCCGAGGACGGCGAATCCGCCCTGGGCCGCGCCTGGAAATCGATGTTGCCGGGCGAACAGGACGCGGCCAATCGTGTCTTCGCCAACCTCGGCAAGGCGATCGCGGCCTACGAACGTCACCTGGTCGGAGGCACTTCGGCCTTCGATCGCTTCGCGCGCGGACTTGCCAACGGCGAAGCGAAGGATCTCGCGTCGCTCGACCTGTCCGCCCAGCGCGGCTTGAAACTGTTCATCGGCAAGGCAGGTTGCCGCCAGTGCCACACCGGGCCGCTGCTTTCCGACGGCGAGTTCCACGACCTCCAGTTGCGGCCGCTGTCCGGAGGCGAGCGCACGGACGCGGCCCGGCTCGCGGCCATCCCGCTCGTTCAGGCGGACCCCTTCAATGCCGCGGGTGCGTACTCCGATGCTCGCGAGGGTTCGGCGACGGAGCACCTGCGCTATCTCGCGAAAAACCCCGAACTCTGGGGGGCCTTCCGCACCCCGAGCCTGCGCAACGTCGCGCTCACGCTTCCATATATGGAGCAGGGGCAGCTGGCCGACCTCGAAAGCGTCCTGCGCTTCTATTCGACCCGCGAAGGGGCCGCGCCGGCCGGTCATCACCAGGAGAAGGTCCTGCAGCCGCTCAACCTCACAGGTAACGAAATCGTTGACCTG
>JANMRV010000241.1:0-15818 GCA_031388685.1 Planctomycetota bacterium | reverse complement strand
GGTGCGCCGTCTGGGCCGACTCCAGACCAGAGCGAAACGATCGGAGCGCCGAGTTCGGCCGCCAGGAAGATCGAGCGCCGGTAGAAGTCGACGCGCCGTTCGCAGTCGGCCGCGCTTTCCTCGAGCAAGGTCGGGAAGTGCTTCCGGACGGGATCCATCAGGTAGCGCCCACCGGTCTCGACCGCGAGTTCGAGCCCGCGGTCCTCCGCGATGCGCCGCATGCGCTCGACCACGCCCGGGTCGAGCGCGTACAGGTCGAGCCCGCCCACGTCCGGCGTGATCGCTACCCCCTCGTAGCCGAGGTCAGCGAGCAGAGACAAGGCATCCTCCGGTCGATGGTGCGCCAGACCGTTGGTGTTGTAGGCGAGGCGAAACACGTCGGCCCGGAGTCTACCAGTCGGTGCGCTTCGCATCGGCAAGGCCCCGCCGTGGTTCACGGTGGACAGGCTCCAGCGGCCCGTTGAAGAAGGCGCCGCAGTGAGGCTTCGCGGGCGAAACCGAGGCAAGCAGCACGGCGCAGCATCGCCGAAGACCGGCACTGCCCCGCATGATTGTGCAGAACTCGCGCTAGACGCGCTCGCCTATTGGACTTGTGACGGTCCACCTCCGGCCGTGTTGAAAACCGTCGCAAACCGAGCTGGGAAGCCCGTCCAGCGTGAGTTCAGCACAATCATGCGGGGCAGTACCCCGAAGACCGCGAAGCCGAATAGGCGACTCCTTCGACGGGCTGCTAGCCTGCCCGGCGCCCATGACTCAGGACGACCGCCCCCGGGAAGAGCAGCTCGTGCGCCAGTTCTCGGTGCTCGGCCTGTGGGTACTCGTTTTCAACGGGATCCTCGGGGCAGGAATCTTCGGGTTGCCGGCGAAGGTCGCGGCGCAGACCGGTGCGTACAGCCCGCTGCTCTTCGTGCTGTGCGGCGTCCTGATGACCCCGATCGTGCTCTCGTTCGCCGAAGCCTCGAGCTATGTGCGTGCGACGGGCGGCCCGATCCTCTACGTCGGCACGGTCTTCGGACCGTTCGCCGCGTTCCAGGCCGGCTGGGCGATGTATGTCGCACGAGCGACCGCCTTCGGAGCCAACGTGAACTTGCTCGTCGATTCGCTGGGCTGGCTGTGGGAAGGGGCGCCGCTCGGAGCGACACGCACAATGCTGATCGTCGGCATCTGCGGCTTTCTCACGCTGATCAACGTGGTCGGCTCCAAGCAGGGAATGCGCACGGCCGGCGTCCTGACGGTCTTGAAGCTCGTACCGATCCTGCTGCTCGTCGGCACCGGCATCGTCGTGCTTTCGCCCGCGATCTTCCCCGCGGCGTCGACACCGCTGCCCCCCCTCGCGAGCGTCGGCTCGGCGGCATTGCTCGCGACCTACGCCTTCGTAGGTTGGGAGGTGGCGCTGGTTCCGGCGGGCGAGGCGAAAAATCCCAGGCGCGACCTGCCGCGCGCGCTGCTGCTTGGACTGGCCGGCATCGTTGTGCTGTATGTGGGCATCCAGCTTGTTTGCGTCGCGGCACTTCCCGATCTCGCGCATTCCGAGCGGCCGCTGGTCGATGCCGCGAATGCGCTGCTTGGGCCGACGGGCGCCACTGTGCTGCTGATCGGAACCGTGGCCTCGATCGGAGGGAATCTCGCGGTCTCCATGCTCTCCGCGCCGCGCACCTCGTACGCGTTGGCGCAGGAGGGCAGCTTGCCGCGCTTCTTCGGCGCGGTTCACGGGAAATTCCGCACGCCCGCGGTCTCCATCATGGTCTACGGCGGGCTCGTCATGGTGCTCGCCCTCAGCGGCTCCTTCGTGTGGCTCGCCGGGCTCAGCGTGCTGACGCGTGTGCTGGTCTTTCTGCTCGTGATCGCCGCGCTTCCCAGACTTCGCCGTCGCTTCGGGAGTGAGCCCGGGACGTTTCGATTGCCGGGCGGCTTCGCGATTCCGATCGTTGCCGCGCTCGTGTGCCTCGGTCTCGCAGCACAGGCGAAGGCCAGCTCCCTCTGGACCACACTTGCCTTCCTGGCCGTTGGCTCACTCCTTTTCGCTGCGGCGCGACGCAAGACCTGAGCTGCACAGACGGCGTTCACTCGTGCCGCCCGCGCCCGCAGGGTGGCAGGCACCGTGTGGGCGTACACTGCGCCGATGAATTGGAAAGTTGCACTGACCACGTTCGGGCTGATCTTCCTGGCCGAGATGGGCGACAAGACGCAGCTGGCGGCGATCAGCATGGTCGCGAAGACCAAGGCGCCGTGGGCGGTGTTCCTCGGCGCGGCGCTCGCCTTGTGCCTCGTCTCGCTGCTCGGCGTGATGTTCGGCGAGGCGCTGACGCGCTACGTGCCCGAAGAAGTCCTGAAGAAGATCAGCGCCGTCTCGTTCCTCGTCATCGGCGGACTAATGCTCTGGGGCAAGATTTAGCTGACGGTAGTGAGCCAGCCCCGACTTCACCGATTTCGATCCTTACCCGCGCGCATCGTGCTCGCGTGGGGATCGAGAGCGGCGGAGTCGAAGCTGGCTGCCTTACCGTCAGCGACGCGGCGCGCGCCAGTTCTCGCCGATGCGGCGCACGAAGATCTTTTCGGCGCGGCGCGGCGCGAGGATCGAAAGCGCGGCGAGCCAGCGCCACTTCGGACGCATAAAGACTTCCGCTCTCGGATTGCGGTCGAGTTCGAGCACGGCGCACGCGACCTCGCGCGGCCCGTGGGAACTGGCAAGACTCGGATCGGCGAGTCCGCGCGGATTCGCCTGTGCCGCGAAAAATCCCGTCGAGGTCAGCCCGGGATTCAAGGTGCACACGGCGATGTCGTGGGCGGCCCACTCCACACGCAGCGCTTCGCCGATCGAACAGACCGCGGCCTTGCTCGCCGAATAGGCGGCTTGGCCCGGCACCGCGTGGCGACCGACGACGCTGGAGATGTTGACGACGACACTGGCGCGTCCGAGCTTCAACAGCGGCAATGCGTATTTCGCGCACAGCAAAACACCGATCACGTTGGTGTCGAACACGCGCCGCGCGATCGCGACGTCGAGATCTTCGACCGGCGCGCGATAACCGCTGCCGGCGTTGTTGACCAGCAGATCGAGCCGGCCGAAGCGCTCGCCCGCTTCGCGAAACGCGCGCGCGACGGAGGCTTCGTCGGAAACGTCGCAGACGATGCTGAGGTGCTGGTCCGCGCGCACGAGTGTCCGGCGCACGCGCTCCAACTCGTCGCCGCGGCGTGCGAGCAGCGCCACGCGATATCCGGATTCCGCCGCGAGCAGCGCAAGTGCCTCGCCGATTCCGGACGAGGCGCCCGTGATCAGCGCGCAGCGTGCGTCGTTGGGATGTTCATCGCGTGCCATGGGGCCAATGCACTTTTCGAGCCGCGGCGGTTCAACGCTGACGCCGCAGGCGCGCGAAATATCCGCCGTCGATCGGGCCTGCAGGAAGATGTTCGGCTTCGGGCGCGGGCGCGAGCGTCTCAGCGGACGCCGCGGGCGGGTGTTCGGGCAGGCTCTCGGATTCTTCCTCGAGCGTGAACTGGGGCTGCTCCTGAAGGAACGTGCGCAAGAGCCTCGTGTTCTCGTCCGGCTCCAGACTGCACGTCGACCAGACCAGTCGACCGCCGACGCGCACGCGCTCGGCGCCTTCGCGAAGCAGATGCGACTGCAGGGCCATGAGTTCGGCCTTGTTCTTCGGCCCAAAGCGCCAGCGAGCCTCGGGCCGCTGGGCAAGCACGCCTGTGTTCGTGCACGGAGCATCGACGAGTACGCCGTCAAAAAGGCGCGCGGGCAAATTCGACGTGCCGTTCGTGACCACGCATTCAACGCGTTCAGCGAGCTTCAGGCGCTCGAGCGTCGAACGCATGCGCGCCAGTTTGGCTTCGCTCACATCGCAGGCCACGATGCCGGCCCCGCTCTGCGCGAGCACGGCGGTCTTGCCGCCTGGCGCCGCGCAAAGGTCGAGGATCGTTTCGCCCGCCTGGGCCTGCATGGCCTCCGCCGCGCGCAAGGCGCTCTCGCCCTGCACACTGATGCGGCCCTGGTCCATGGCCTCGGTGTGCAGCAGAAGCTCCGAGCGGTCCGCGGGCACGAGAAGGATGTTCGGATGCCGTCCAAGGCGCGACGGAATGTCGAGCGCCTTCAGCTCATCCGCGACGGCCGCGCGCTCGCTGCCGATGACTCGCACGGATAATTCCGGTTCCTCCAGCGCACCGAGCGCAAGCAGCTGCGCGCGCTCCGCTCCGTAGCGTGCCACCCAGCCCTTCATCAACTGCGCGGGCATCGACAGCGCGTCTTCCGCCCACAGCAGCGGATGTTCGATCGGATCGTGGAACACGTCGCGATCGAGCGCGAAAGGCCGACCGATGATGTCGCGGCGCGGATTGCCGACATGGCCGCGCGTGCGCGACAGGAGCAGAGCGTGCAGGAAGCCCTTCGTGTTGCGCGCGTCTGCGGGCGGACAGGTGTCTTCCACCAGCCGCACCGTCTCGCTGGCCAGCGCGTGGTCCGGAATTCGATCCAGGAAGAACGCCTGCACGATCGCCAGGTGCAGGTGCGCGGCGTAATCCGCCGAGGGTTTTCCGCGCGCATAACGGCGCACGATCGCGCGCAGGGTCCCACGCCGGCGAACCTCCGTGCCGATCAGTCGCCGCAAGAAGCCGCGATCGCGCGCGTCCAGCCCGCGGTCCTCGGCCTGTGCGTCGACATCGCGCAACGGCGTGATCGATCCAGAGCGCAACAGGCGCCAAGCGGTGAAGCGCGCCATTGCCTAGTTGCTCCCGGCAGGCAGCGGCAGCGAGGCAAAAAGTTCCCCGCGCGAGAAACGCGCGCCGCGCAGGAAATCTACGGCAGACATGGCGCGTTTGCCGGCGGGAACGAGTTCGATCAGTTCGAGCGCGCCCGCGCCGCAGGCCACGACCACGCGCGGCGCTGTTTCCAAGAGTTGGCCGGGCTCGGCCTGCACTCCCAGAGTTTCGGCGCGCGCGCGCAACACGGCGACCTCGCGTCCCTTCGGATCCACACAGCGCGCGTGCGGCCAGGGATTCTGCGCGCGAATCTGCCGCGCCAATTCCGGCGCGGGTCGCGTGAAGTCCAGGCGGCCGTGCTCCTTTTTCAATTTGCGCGCGTACGTGGCGCGCGCGGGATCCTGCGGCGTGAACACGGCGCGTCCACTTTGGAGCAGATCGAGACCTTCGACGGCAAGTTCGCCGCCCTCGATGGCGAGCGCGTCCAGCAATTCGCCCGCGCTTTCCTCGGGCCCGATCGCACGTTCGCGCGAGATCAACACGTCGCCCTCGTCGAGTCGCTGCACGATGCGTTGCAGGCTGACGCCGGTGTGCGTGTCGCCCGCCAGGATCGCCGCCTGGATCGGCGAAGCGCCGCGATGGCGCGGCAAGAGCGACGCGTGCACGTTGAGCGCGCCATGCGGCGCGAGATGCAGCAGCGCGTCCTTCATGATCACGCCGTAGCTCGCCACCAGCAGAACGTCGGGGGAAAGCGCGCGCAGCTCGTCGACGAACTCTTGCGCGTGCGGATCGACCGGCTGCAGCACGCGCACGCCGCGTTGCTGCGCCAGTTGGACCAAGGCGGACACCTCGACCTTCTGACCACGGCCGCGCGGACGATCGGGCAGTGTCACCAGCGCAAGCGCCTGATGCCTGCTCGCGAGCAGCGCAGCGAAAACCGGCGTGGCGAAGGGCGGCGAACCGAGGAAAACGAATCGCATCGGTTCGCCGTCGACGGTCTCAGATCTTCGACATCACGGTCTTCTTGAACGCCTCGTAGGGCTGCGAGCCGACAATCTGATGCACGACGTTGCCGCCCTTGACGATCAAGAACGTCGGGATCGCGCTGATGCCGTAGCGCGCGGGGACCTCGGTGTTGTCCTGCGTGTTCAGCTTGACCACCTTGAGCTTGCCGGTCAGCTCGCTGGCCAACTTGTCGACATAGGGCGACATCGCGCGGCAAGGTCCGCACCACTCCGCCCAAAAGTCCACCAGGACGGGAAGTTCGCTTTTCAGGACGGTGGAGTCCCAGGTGCTGTCGGTGACGTCTTGGGCGTTGCTCATGTCGTGTCTTCGTGTCGCTTGGCGCGGTGTCGGATGAATTGGACGGGCAATATGGGTCGAAGTCGGGGGCGCGTCCACCCCCTGACGGCTTTGGCCTGTGGAACGTGGCTTGGAGAGCGCGTCAATCCTGCTCGGCCGCGCTCAGATCGGTTTCCAACAGCGGCGTCATCTCGGTGACGCCGTCGGATCCGGCCTCTGCCGCAACGTGTGGAGTCAACACGAGCCCGGTGTCCGCGATCGATTCGTCGTCGAAATCGCTGTGGCGCACGATGTCGACCAGATCGCCCTCGATGTCGTCGCGCAGGATGATCGTGATTTCGCTTTCCGGAGTTTCCTGAACCGCGCTGGCGACACCGAGCTTCACCAATTCGAGCAGTGCGCAGAACGAGCCGATCAGGGTCGACTTGGAAATCTCTTCGCCGGAGGCGGCTTCGAGCAGGAGCTGGCGCAGGGTCACTTCGCGCCGACCGGCGATCCAGCCCACCAGGCGTTCGACGTACCAGCGCAGCGGCCGGTCGTCGCGTTGAATCTTCAGCGAACGATTCGCCATCGTCTCGCGCATCAGGCGCGAGAAGGCCGCGAGCAGATCCCAGTGCGTCAATTCGCCCAGATCGATGGTCGCCGCTTCGGGGTCGTAGTGGATGCCGCTCTTGTCGCCTAGCGGGAAAAGGCGCGCGCGCTCGTCCAGCTTGTCGGCGAGTTCGCGCGAGACTTCCTTGAAGTGGCGGTACTCGATCAGGCGCTGGATCAATTCGTCGCGCGGGTCGAGCTCCTCCTCGAGGTCGATCTCCTCGCGCGGCAGGAGCGAGCGCGACTTGATCGACATCAACGTCGCGGCCATCAACAAAAAGTCGCCGGCGACTTCGATGTCGATCTCTTCGAGCGCCTTCAAATAGGCGAGATAACCGTCGAGGATCCGTGTGATCTCGACTTCGTGGATGTCGACTTCCTGCTCGTTGACGAGGTGCAAAAGCAGGTCCAAAGGCCCCTGGAAAACCTGCTCGAGCTGGACGGTGTAATCGACGTTCATCCGATCGCTCCGGTCAGCTTGTCGACCACCGTCCACAGACCCAGCCGCATTTCATATAGAGCAGTTTGGATCGGAGGGACGAAGTAGACCAGCAGGAAGACGAGCAGGATGCCGAAGCGCTCCAACGCGAGGTAGCCAGGCCGGAGCTGGGCCGGCAACAGCCAGGTCATGACGCGCGAGCCGTCGAGCGGCGGAATCGGCAGCAGGTTGAAGACCGTCAGCGAAACGTTGGCGAACATCGACCAAAGCAGTACCAGGACCACCGGGGTGTCGGGCTCGTAGTTGCCGTAGACCAGGCAGAGTTTCATGGCGACTGCGAAGACGATCGCCAACAGGAAGTTCGAGGCCGGACCCGCGAGGGCGACCAGCGCCATGTCGCGCAGCGGATGGCGCAGGTTGTTGTAGTTGACCGGCACCGGCTTGGCTCCGCCGAAGGGTGGCGCGCCCGCCAGGGCCAGCATCGCCGGAAGGATGATCGTCAGGAACGGATCGATGTGCACGATCGGATTGAGCGTCATGCGCCCCATGTCGCGTGCGGTCGAATCGCCGCAGCGGTAGGCGACCCAGGCGTGGGCCGCTTCGTGGATCCCCAGGGAAAGGATCAGGAAACCGACCACCAGGGCGATATCCAGGGGCCGCAGACCGCTCCCGGCCATGACCGCCGGGGCAAAGGGCACGAAGGCAGCCGAGGCGGTGCACACGACGGAGACTTCGCCGAGACGGCGCAGCCAGGGGCTAGGGAGGCGGATAGCCACGTGGGAGGTTGGTCGTCCTGGCGCCGGATGGTGACCGCGGCGCAGGGGAGGGGTTTATAGCACAGCCCCACGGACCCGTGAGTTGCCTTGCGGTGCGCTACGTGCCCCGTACGATTCACGCCCCCGATCCACGATGACCACCCACGATCTCAAACTCCGCCTCGAGGAACGCCTCGAACACGCCCGCGAAGTCATTCGCGTCGAAGCGCGGGCCATCGCGAACCTCGAACATCTGCTGGGCGACAGCTTTTCGCGGGCCATCGACCTGATCCTGGCCTGCGAGGGCGTCGTGGTGGTCACCGGCATGGGCAAGGCGGGGCTGATCGCCCAAAAGATCTCCGCGACCCTGGCCAGCACGGGCACGCCCTCGATTTTCCTCCATCCCGCCGAAGCCCTGCATGGGGACCTGGGCCGAATCCGCAGCCGCGACCTGGTCCTGGCGCTGTCGAACTCGGGCGAGACGGTCGAGATCAAGCTGCTCGTGCCGGCCGTGCGCAAGATCGGCGCGCGCCTGATCGCGGTCACCGGGATGCCGCTCTCGACCCTGGGGCGCCTCGCCGACGTGGTGCTCGACATCGGCCCGATCGACGAGGCCTGCCCGCTGGGACTGGCGCCGACGGCGAGCACCTCGGCCCTGCTGGCGCTCGGCGACTCGCTGGCCATGGTGGTATCGAAGGAACGCCACTTTTCGCGCGAGGAGTATGCGCTCTACCACCCCGCCGGCGCCCTGGGCCGAAAGCTGATGCGCGTCGGCGAGGTCATGCGCCAGGGCCATGAACTGCCGTTGTGCACGAGCGGCACGCCGCTGCTCGAGGTGCTGCGAGTCATGAGCGACACGCCCGGCCGGCCGGGCGCGGCCCTGATCGTCGACGAAGACGGCCGCCTGGTCGGAATCTTCACCGACGGTGACTTCCGCCGGCACTTCAAGGAACTGGGCAGCCTGCGCCACGAGGATCCGATCGACCCGTTCATGTGCAAGAACCCCAAGTGCGTGCTGCCCCAAGAGCTCGTGCAGTCGGTCGAGCGCATGATGCGCGAGCACCGCATCGACCAGATGCCGGTCATCGACGAGAGTCGCAAGCCCGTCGGTCTCGTCGATGTGCAGGATCTGCTCGACACGCGGGTCTGATCCGGCGCAATCTTCGCGCGCGCGAGGGGTTTGCGAAGTTTATGCTCCGGGCCAATGGCGCCGGAATCACCGAAATGGAAGCTCGCGCTCGCGGCCATCCGACTCGTAGTGCTCGACGTCGACGGAGTGCTGACCGACGGCCGCGTGGTCTACGCCGGTACTGAGGAAGTCCAGCACTTCCACGTCCAGGACGGCGCGGCGCTCGTCTGGATGCGCCAGAGCGGAATCAAGGTCGCCTGGATCACGGGCCGCGGCTCCAAGGCGACCGAAGTGCGCGCCAAGGAATTGGGCATCACCGAGTTGCACCAGAAGAGCGGCCCCAAGGAACCGGTCCTGGGAGCCCTGCAACAGCGACTTGGGATTGCGCCCGAGCACACGCTGGCCATGGGCGACGACCTGATGGACCTGGGCCTCTTCGCGCGCGCAGGCGTGCGAGTTGCGCCGGCCAATGCGCGGCCCGAGATCATGGCGCGCGCCGACTTCGTGACCGCGAGCGCCGGCGGCCTGGGCGCGGTGCGCGAGATGGCCGAGCATCTGCTGCGCGCGCGCGGCGCGTGGGACGCAATCGTCGCCGGCGCCGGGACTTTGTAGCGATGAAACGCTGGGCTCTGTTCCTCGCGATCTTCCTCGTTGGACTCGGCGTGTTGTGGGTGATCGATCGCGGCCGCAAACCCAAGCCTCCGCCGGCACTGCCCAACAATTCGCAAAGGGGCGAACAGCCCGCCGATGTGTTGACCAAGGTGCCGCTCGACAAGGTCCAGGGCAAGTTCGCGGCTGACGGCACCTTCTCCAGCAAGACCTTCGATCCGGCGACGGGCAAGCTGCGCTACCAGATCACGGCGCGCAACCACCAATCGCTCGGCAACGGGGTCTACCAGTTCGACGATCTGGTCGGTCGCTTCTATGTGGCCGGCTCCGATCTGGTGCGCTTGGAACTCTTCGCGAAGCAGGCGCGCGGCCGGCTGACTTCCGCTCCGGCACTCGACTTCGACCGTACGTATCCGGTCGAACTCGACGACGTCGTGGCCACGTTGCTCGAAGGCTCGCCGTTCGTGCCGCTCACCTTTCGCGTACCGCACGCCACGGGTGTGTTCGCGGACGAGACGTTCAAGTCGACCGATCGCGTCGAGATCGCCGGGACGGGACTGAGCGCAGACGGAGTCGGTCTTTCCTTCGACGGCAAGAGCCGCGAATTACGACTCGAGCGCAACACGCATGCGAACCTGGCGCTCGAGGACGGCACACCCGCGGCGCTGTCGGCGGTCGGCGGTCTGGTGTTCAGCAGCCTGGAGAAGCTCGGCGAGGGCGCGAGCCGCGTGGTCGCGCGCGAAAAAGCGCACCTGCAATTCGAAGGCCCCAAACCCCTGAGCGTCGACGCCGACGAGATCGATCTCGACGCGACGGTCCTGCGCTCGCCCTCGACGCGCGTGCTGCCGAGGCATGTCTCCGCGCACGGATCGGTGCGCCTCGCACAGCTGGACGGCGCGTTCTTCGGCGACGACGCCGATCTCGAACTCGACGAAGAAGGCCGGCCGCAGCGCGCCACGTTGAAGGGTTCGCCGCGCGTCGAACTCCTGCTGCGCGGCGTCGACACTGCCGCCTTGCCGGGCGGCACAGACAAACCCGCTGATCTCGAAGTCCGGATGATCGGTGCGGGCCCGCTCGACGTGCGCATCGCCGGCGACTCGCATTTCGACTTCCACGGGCCGGCGACGCTGCTGCTGCCGGCGCTCGACATGAACCTGACAGCCCAGGAGAAATTGAGCGGAACGCGACAAGCGACGAGCGAGTTCGGCAGGCTCGATGCTCTGGGCGACGTCGAAGCGCGCTGGGGCGCTTCGAGTCTGACCAGCAACGCGCTCACGATCGAACGCAAGCTCACAAAGGATGGACAGATCGCAGCGGGCCTGACCACGACGGGGCTGACGAACGCGAACGGCACACTCGAGGATGGCGGCACTTTCGAACTGCGCGCGCAAAACGGACTGGAGTTCGTGCGCAGCCGGAACTCGTTCCAGATTCCCCTTGCGCGCGACGTCGAACTGATCGTGAGCGGACCGGAGGCCTTTCACGTCAAGGCGCGCGAGGTGCGCGACCTCGACGAACTTTCGCGCACCTTCACCGGCATTGGCGACGTGTTCTTCGAAAACGAGCAGGGCCGCGGACGCGCTCAGCGCGTCATTTCGCGCGGCGTCAACTCGGCCGAGTTGTTCGGTGCGCCGACGCAGCCGGCGCGCGTCGACCTGGAGCAAGGCTGGCTCGAGGCACGCGAAATCGTCTTCGACGGCGATCGGCTGCGCGCGGAGGGAGAAGCGCGCGCGATGGTCGGCGTGGAATCCACGCGCTACGACTTGAACGCGCGCTGGATTGCTCTGCTGCGCACTCCCGACGGTGACGGGGAAGTACTCACGCTGACTTCCGGCGGCGATGTCGTCGCGCAGATCGATGACGACCGCCGGCGCCTGGACCTGACCGCGCAGTCGATCGAGGCGCGCGCGACCTCATCGGGCAAGAAACTCGAGCAGTTGGAGAGCCGCGGACTGACCGCCACCGGCAACGTGGTCTTCCACGCCAGCGGCGAACAGGAGCTGTCCGGCGAAGGCGAAGAGTTGGTGATCGCAGCCGATCGCAGCGGGAGCCTCTCTCCCCGCGCCGGCGGACGCGTCCAACTGCGCGGCCGGCTGCCCAAGAACGCGATCTCTTTCGGCATGGGCAGTGGAGTCGTGACCTTCTCTAAGACGAGCTTGACCGCCGAAAACCCGGTGATCGAGATCGAAGGTGTTGATGTGCCGCTCGGCAACGGGCGCAGCAAAGTCGACTATCCGCTGCACGCCGTTGCTGGATTCATGTCCGTGGATCCGACCTCGATCCTGTTCACCGACGGCGTCTATCTCGGCCAGGCCGCGACGAACGAGACGGCCTGGTCACTCGATGCCGAGAAGTTGGTGCTCACCGGCACGCAGACTCCGATTGCCGGCCAGGACACTCCGCGCTTCTCGGTTTCGACGGTGCTCGCATGGGGCGGCTTTCAGGCCTCCTTTGCGGAACAGATTTCGGCGCATGGATCCACGCTGCTGCTCGACCGTGATCGCGATCGATTGACGATCCGCGGCGAACCCGCCGAGTTCGACTACGAGGAGCGGCGTCTGAGCACGGACTGGCTCGAATTCGAGTTGAGCACGGGATTCTGGCGCACTTCGCAGGGCACGCTCCTGCCGCTCGACAATCGCAACGGATCGTACGAAATCTCCTTCGTGTCGATGGAGCCGATCTACGGCGTGGACTCGCGCGTCGAAGTCGTGCGAGAGATCCGCTACTTCGACAAGCGCAAGCGGCGCGAAACGCGCGCCTCGTGGGCGGTGTTGTGGCTCGATGAGCAACGCCTCGAGAATCTGGTGAGCGGGCTATGGCCTGACGCAACGGGAGGCCGGGTCGAGATTCCAGAATCGCCCGCGCGCCCGGTCGCCAAGCGCAACCCTCTCCTGAACAGTTCGCTGGACGCCGCGGTCCTCGATTGGGTCAAGGAGATCTACCTGGAAGGCGACATCGAGGTGCTTTACGAGGGCGAGCGCATCGTGCGCGCCGACGGGATGTACGTGAATCTCATCGACTCGCGCGCCTGGCTGCGCGACTGCGAGGTCACCACGAATCTGCCGCTGCGCGCGGTGGCGGATCAGGCGAAGTTGCGCGCGGACTGGGTGCGCCTGGGCTCCGACGGGTCGGTGGAGGCGGATCACAGCGTGGCAACGACCTGCGAATTCGACGAGCCGCACTACGAGGTCGCGCTCGGCAGGCTGCGCATGAAGCCGCGACCTACGGACCGCGCGCTCGAGGCGATCCGCGAGGGCCGCAGCCAGGGCGCCGACGAGACCGAGGGATACGAAGTCCGATCGACGAACAACAGCCTGCGCTTCGGCAATGGCCCCAAGATCCCGCTCGGACCGGTCACGTTCCTGACCGACGAGAAGTTCCAGATCGAACCGGAGAGCGCCTCCATCCTCGGAGTTCCTCTGCTTGCGGTCGGGAATAGCGCCAGATACGGCTTCTTCGTCGGCGCGTCCGTTCCACTGACGCTGACCTGGGTGTCCAAGCTGGTGAGCCAGGTCCTGGGCACGAACAAGCAGCCGTACAAGCAGCGCAGCGTCGGTCACATCAGGTATTTGAATCTGCGCGGTCTGCTGCTCGGTGCGACGAACAGGGTCGAGCAAACCGGCGTGTTCAAGCTGACGACCGACGTCAGCGGCATTTACGACACGGGCAGCGACCGCGGTCTTGTTCGCGTGCCCAAGAACGATCGCGAAAGCCTGCGCGCATGGCTGCACGTCGAAGGCCGGCGTCTGCTCGGGGATGGCGAGTGGCTCGACATCAAACTGACCAAGCAGTCCGATCCCGGGGTCCAGGCCGAATTCTTCGAGGGCGACTTCCTGCGCTGGGAAGAACGCGAGACTTACCTGCACTGGCGCAAGGCGCGCGGGCTCGATTACACGCGCGCGACGCTCGAGACGCAGTTGGACGATTGGCGCACGGAGGTGGTCGAGCAGCCGTCGTTCGGCTACACGCGCGGGCGCGGGCCGGTGACGCGCTGGTGGCACCGCGATCTCATTTACAGCTCGGATTCCTCGCTTTCCTTCCTACGCCGCTTCGAGGGCGATCCGCTCTACGAGGCAGCGTTCGCCGACGGCTTCGGCAAGCAGGAAGTCCTGCGCGTGGACAGCACGCATCGCTGGGAGTTGCCCGTGCCGCTGGGCTTCCTCGATGCGCGCGTAGTGCCCTTCGTCGAAGCGCGCGGGACCGTCTGGGACCGCGGCGCGACAAGCTCGCAAGCGCCAGGCCGTGTCGCGCTGCTCGCCGGCGCCGAGGCATCGACGACTTTCTGGCGCGTCATGAGCGACGGCGATCTGCATTCAATGACTCCGTCGCTGGGCGTTCGCGGCGACATCGATGTCGAGGAGTCCGGACCGACGCCTGCGCAGTTCGACGGAGTCGAAGATCCGCTCAGCGGAAAATTCGCCGAGGTCGGCTTGCGCTCGCGCTGGGTCAAGCCGAGCAGCCTAGGACAGGGAGAACTCGAGGAGCGCTGGCTCGACATCGAAGTGCGCCAGGCCTACGCCGGTGACTTGGAAGACGGGCGCGAGCCGGGCTGGCAACCGCTGCGCGTCAACGCGCAGTGGAAAAGCGAATTCAAGGGCATCCCCTTCGGCGTGACCCACGACGCGCGATACGACGTCGTGGACCGCGATACGATCTATTCGCGTTCGCAGTTCGGAGTGCGGCCGGTGCCCTCCGTCGATCTCGAAACCGGATACCACACCGCCGAGGACCTTTCCGAATCTCGGCTGTACAGCGCCTGGTCGCTCGCCGCGCGCTACCGCTACTCGGACAAATGGATTTTCGAAGGCGGCCAGACCATCTCGTCGCTGTCGAGCAGCCGGCTGAATTCGGATTTCACGCTGCGCCGGGTTGGGCACGACTTCATCATCGAACTGTCCTACTCGTTCGTGGCCGGCGAAGGCGGCGGTTCGATCGGCATTTCATTGATCCCGATGCTGGCCTATCGCGAGCAAGGATTCGGGCAGTTGTCGCGCTGGCAGCGGGAAGGCAACTGAACGCGCGAGGGATAGAATCGCGCTGAACTGTGTTCAGCCAGGGGCCCCACAGAAATCGTCGTGGTGGCGATCCTCCTGATCCGGCAAGGTCTCGCAGAGCGAAAGCTGTGGGACTGAAGGCCCTAGGTTGCACGACCCGGACAGCCCGCCGCGGCCGCGCGCCGAACTGCTAGAATCCCGCTGAACCATGTTCGGCCTCGGACCCACAGAAATCGTCGTCATCGTCGTGGTGGCGATCCTGATCTTCGGACCGCGCCTGCCGCAAGTCGCGGCCGAGGCTGCCGGGTGGATCATGAAACTCAAACGCTCGATGAGCGATCTGCGGCGCGACAGCGGCATCGATCGCGAGTTCTCCGAGGTGCGCCGACAGGTGGAGAACGCCGTTCCGCGCGATCTGCGCAATTTCGATCCTGCGCGCAGCCTTCAGACCGGCATGGAGACTCTCAAGCGCGACGTCGCCGAGCCGGTCGTCAAGGAGCTGAGGTCGGCCCAAGACGCGCTGATGGAAGATCGCAGCGAACCTGTAGGTCCAGCGGCCGCGGCGAGCGCCCTCACTGCAACGGATCCGGGGCTTCAGGCTCCACCTGCAGCGACAGATCATCACCCGTGAGGGCCTCCAGGACTGAGGCGTCCGCTTCGTCAAAGATGTTGCTCCACCCCAGGCCCCCAGCCTCACTCGGCAGCGCGGGCGAAGTCCCGGCGCGAATGTGCTCATCGAACCAACGGTTGTTGGTCTGCACGGTGCCGACCACCGCTGCCACCTGTACATCGCATTCCGCCGCCAGCTGACCCAAAACCTCTGCTGGCACGATGCCCGGCATGCAGACGGTCAGGAGCTGGCCGTGGCGGTCGACCGGAATCAGGCGGTGCAGTCGGAAGAACTCCTCGTTCAGACCATTGAACGGGTTGGAGCCTGGGGGATGGATGTCCACCGGCAGGAACGGCAGGTTGTACATGTCGCAGACGATGCGCGAGAGCTCCCAGTCGCTGATCAGGTTGTCCCCGACCAGGATTTCCGGGAACGGTGTTCGCGAGTTGCTGCCTGTCTGCAACGCAAGGTGCAGGCGCTGAGGATCGATCAAGCCGCGCTGACCGAGGACCTGGGCGAGGTGCGAATATTCGAGTCGCTGGCTGCTCTTCACGGTGAGGAGAACGCGGACGCCAACGCACTGGAAGTCGTCGGAGTCCTGGGGTTCAACGCCCCCTATCGGACGCCTCCCACCGCCGGCTGAAGCGCGAATCGGCAAGTCAGGTGCCAGGCACGATTTTTC
>JANMRV010000237.1:0-1479 GCA_031388685.1 Planctomycetota bacterium | reverse complement strand
TCTCCCAGTACAGGTGCCCCAGCTCGCGGCCGCGCGCGAATCGCGCCAGGTGGTAGGGGACGAAGTGAGTGTGGGCGATCGTGTCGGCTGCCAGATGAGCCAGGTAGCCCAGCGAGAATGCATGCTCTGCGGGGGAGTGGGCCAGCTCGCGCTTTTCATCGACGATCGTCCAGCGATGGCAGTGGTTGTAGTGCCCGCCAAATGCCTTGAAGTTGATCAGGTCCGCGGCGATGTGTCCGTACTGCCAGGCCTGGCGCTCTTCGCTGATCAACGTGCAAACACGCGGCGGCAGCAGTTCCTTGCGCCGGCGCCAGACGCGCGCCTCGAACTCGAGATGATTGCCGGGGCCCCAGGTTGCGCCCACGAGAACGAGCAGCGAGCAGAGCGCGACCAGAAGAATCATACAGGGCTTCCTAGTCCCGACGGCCTTGGCGGGCAAGCAGCCCCGCTAAAACAGTCGGGGTGCCGGATCGAGGCCGTCGCGTTGCAGGTACGCCGTATCCATGCCGCGCATGCGTGCCATTCGGGCTGAGCATGCCACCACCTTCGGCCAACTGCGCTCGAGATCCCAAGCGAGTTTCGCGGAGTCCAGGTAGGTCGCGAAACTGTCCTTGAGCCCGCGTGCGCCGCGCAGGCTCATGTGGATCCGGCCCCAATGTCCGAGGATCAGCGTCTCGCGCCGCAGGTTGTGCAATGGGCCGCGCATGCCATCGAGGTCCAGCAATACCCAGTCGCGACCATCCCAGAGGGCATTTCGTTCGTGGAAGTCGCCGTGCAGTGTGCTGCACCGATGGCACGCGGCCATGAAGTGCGGAAAGGCCTTCACCCCAGGACCATTGTCATTCCATAGGGCGTTCAGGAATTCGCCGCGTACGAAGTCGGCGACCAGCAGGCTGCTACCGCTGCGGTCCTCGAGCACCAATCGGGGTCTTGGCGTCGGAAGTGGGAGCAGCGACTTGTGCAATTCGGCGGAGCGCATCGCCCGCGAGCGCCTCAGCCCGAGGCGCACCAGCGCTTCGGCCGGGAAAAGCTTGATGGCCAGGTCCGCATGCCGCCAAACGCGGCCGGGTTTGATCAGCTCATCTCCGGGGCCCGGCCCATGCTCGAGCCAGGCGCGGGCCTGCGCTTCGAGCCCCGCCTGCGGCGGGTCGAAAGCACGCACCCGCAATCCGCCGATTCCTGGCCGAGGAGTGATGGTTGGGAGGCTCGGCGGATGGAGGGCGGTCTCTCGCGGCGCGATGACTTTGCGCTGAGGCACAAAGCGTCATGCTAGCGACACATTTCTTGCGAAGAAGAGCGGGCCAGCGAATCGCCCTCGAGTGAGGCCGCAGCCGATACTGCCCCCTATGGCTGTGCAGAAATTCCGATTTGGTCGCCACCCGCGGTGACTTTCGTCGGTCGTTAGTGGTCGCCTTTCCTCGAGGAGCCACTTGCCATGTCCTTCCAGCCCGCCTTCTGCCCGCTCGCAGACTGTCCTTC
>JANMRV010000232.1:0-48286 GCA_031388685.1 Planctomycetota bacterium | reverse complement strand
GGTGCGCCTATCGCAAGGGCGACTTTGGTCGCGCGATCGAACTGTTCCGCGCGCTCGACGACGCACGGCGAAAATTGCCGGAAAAAGATGCCTGGCGCGTCTTCACGCTGGCCCAGATCAAGCGCATCGGCGACCACGTCGCCAAGGAAGCCTGGGAAGACAATTTCGACCGCAGCGGCAACGCCGGTTCGAACCAGTGGGACGTGGAAGAAGCCGCCGGTGCGACCTTTTCGCTCGGCGACAATGCCATGCACCTGCGCGGATCCATCAAGCAGACCGACGGGCGCGCGCGCCTGTTGCGCCGCTACCATTCGAAGGACTTCGTTTCGATCGAGATGGACGTGACCGTGGCGAGCGTGACTTCCGCCCACGTCGGCATGTTCATGACGCGCGAGAAGCAAGGCAGCCGCGGCAACGCGGCGCCGACGAGCTGGATCGCCGTCGAGCGTCACCCCGAGGGCGGATTGCAGGTGCTCTTGATGGACCGCGCCACCGCCGAACCTGAACGCGTCGACATCGCGCCGGTAGGCGGTATTCCGTGGTGGCCGCTCGACAAGCCCGTGCGCCTGCGCATCGAGCGCATCGGCGAAGGCTCCGATTCGATCGGCCGCATCAGCGTCGACGGCATTCCCGTCGCGGATCGATTCTCGCTGCGCTCGATCGCCTCCGCGGGCGATGTGTGCGTCGGCCTGATGGCCTGGGGCGACAGCGGTCAACCCGTGGACATCACGATCGACAACGTCCAGATCGTCAAGTCTCGCGCGCCCTGAGCGCCATGGAGCAGCGGCCGATGAGGCAATTTCACCACCGATCTTCGACACGCGCCGGCTTCACGCTGATCGAGCTGCTCGCCGTGCTCATGATCCTCGCGATCCTGATCGCAGTGCTGGTCTCGAGCCTCATGCAGGGTGAGGATGCGGTCAAGGCCGGCGTCGCCAGGAATCGGCTCGCGCAACTGGGCACGGCGCTGGGCGAACACTCCGACGAACACGGCGAGTATCCGCCCTCGCAGTTGCCAAGCGACCTGGGTACGGCGCCGGACGCGACCAACGTCGGCTCGGAGTGCCTGTACCTGGCGCTGTGCGCGGAGGGCGCGCCCGGATACGCGACGCTCGGCAAGGCAGAATATCTGTGCAACACCGATCGCGACGCGCTCTCCAAGCGGCCCAAGGGTTTCGAGACCCAGGACCTGCTCGAGATGGCCGATCCGTGGGGCAACCCGATCGTCTACATCCGCGCTTCGGACTACGAGCGCGAGTTCCGCTACATCTTCGTCGACACGGAGACCGGCGAGGAGAACGAGGCCACGCTGCGCGCGCTGAAGAATTCGACGACCGGCCGCTACGAGGAGCCCAGCAGCTTCCAATTGTTTTCAGCCGGCATCGACGGCAGGTTCGGCACCGCGGACGACATCTCGAATTTCAAGAAGTGATGCGGTGAGACCTTTCCTGCAACCCGGACGCAAGGCTGGCTTCACGCTGATCGAGCTGATCGTCGTGATGGGCCTGATGGCGATGCTGTTCGGGATCGGCGTCGGGATGCTGACCGCGCTGAATCCGGGCAAGCGCGCCGCGCTGGGACTCGTGCAGAACATGCTGCGCTCGGCGCGCAACAACGCGGTCGCGCGCTCCGCTCCGGCGCGCCTTCGCCTCGATCCGGCGAGCGGCGAAATCGTTGCCGCCGGCATGGACGCACTCGGCACCTGGCAGTTCGAAACGCTTGGACTCGAGGGCTCTTCGGGCGACGACGGAGTCTGCATGGGTGGCGTGCTGATCGACGCTGGATTTCTCGGCAAGGCACTGTCCTTCGCAGGCGCACCGGCCGGAGCGCACGGCGAAGTTGCGCTGCAGGAGAATCCGACTTTCGATCTGCGCGAGGGCTTCATGCTGCAGTGCGCGCTCAAGCTCGAGAATTCGGACGGTGGCCGCGCGCTCGACATCGGGTTGGTTGCGGGTTTGGAGTGCCGCGCCAATGGCAGCCTGCGCGCATGGTTCCGGCCCGCGGTCACTTCCGCGAGCGGCGTCGTTTCCGGCGGCGGCATCGTCGCGGTCGACAGCGCGCCGGGCGTGTGGCGAACGGGATCCTGGATGCGCGTCGAAGTGACCTATGACCGCCGGCTCTTGCGGCTCGCGCTCGACGGCGTCGAAATCGCGCGCGCGCAGGCGGACGATCCGGTCTGGAAACTCGAGGCGCCGCTCGTGATCGGCGACCCGCGCATGGCATTCCCCGGCGCGATCGACGCGCTCTCGATTTACGGCGTGGTCGACAGCGGCAAGGCGGTCTTGCCCAGGACGGTCAGCTTCGCGTCCGACGTGCCGCGCGAAATCGTTTTTTCCGCCGATGGCGCGCTCGATCGCGAGCTGTTCTCCGCGCCGCTCTCGATCGGCCTGGAGTACGAGGACGGCTCCAAGGCGCGCGTGATCGTCAACGTGTACGGGACGGTCGAATGAAGTACCGCGCATGGAATCGTGGGCACGCAGATCGCCGCGGCTTCGCGGTGCTGAGCGTGCTGTTCGTGCTGATCGCGCTCTTGATCCTGTGCGCGCCGTTCCTGATGACCGCGCGCAACGCTTCGAAGGCCAGCACGCAGTTGTCCGACAAGGTGCAGACCAGGCTCGCGCTCGACGCTGGCATCAAGCACGCGCGCGCCAACCTCGGCGGCTCGCATCCCGCGCGCGACGCCACGCCGTATTGGGACGATCAGGACGAGCTCACGGTCACGAGCACGCTCGAGCCCGGCTTCTGGAACAACCACGACCCGCGCGCCGTCATGTGGGACGTCGACGCCTTCGATGTCGCCGGCCGCATCGATGTCGGCAGCGCGCCGCCGCAGATGTTCGCCAACATGCTGGGCTGCGTGACGCGTCTCGCCGAGCCGCTCAAGGGCAAGGCGAAAGCGATCGGCGTGCTCTCGACCTTCGGATTCGAGCCCGAGGGCTTCCTGTGGGTCGGGGCGGAACTCGTGCGCTACACCTCGATCGAGGACGGCAAGTTCGCCGGCCTGACACGCGGTCTGACGGCCAACGTCGACAAGGACGGCAACTGGACCGGCTGCGGCCCGAGTCCGGCGCTCGATCACTCGATCAATCTCGCGGTGGTCGATCAGCGCGCGTTCGCGATACCGATGTGGCGCATCGCCGACGCTTCGAAGGGACTGCGCAGCTTCGATGCGATCGAGCAGGTGCGCGACAGTGCGCCGCTCGCGTTGAGCGGCGTTCTCGGACAGGATTTCGGCGCGGCACTCGAGCAGCGCGGTTCGGTGTACGGAGGCGTGCGCGCCGGGCCGCAATGGCAACGCGCTGTGCGCATCACCAACGCGCTGAAGGCGGGCGAGGATTGCCTGGTGCGCGTGAACGAGCGCCGCAATTTCAATCCGGGCACGACGGTCATGATCACGGACGGGCGCACGATCGAGTTCGGGATCGTGCTCGCGCTGCAGGATGGGAACGGCATCAAGCTCTTCAATCCCGTGCGCATGGATTACCTCGGCTATCGCGCGACGATCGCGCCGCTCGCGCGCCGCCCGGTCAATGTCAATGTGGCTCCGGTCGAGGTGCTCGAAGCGCTGTTCTTGAACCTGCAGATCATCAACCGCTCGAGTCGGATCACGCGCGACGAGGCAGGCAAGCTCGCGGTGCTCGCGATCGAATCGCGGCCGCTGCTCGGCCTCGAGGACTTCCTGCGACGTGTCGTGCTGCCCGCGGCCGGAATCGAGTCGCTGCCCAAGGATGCACCGGTGACGCCTGCTGTGCTGGCCAGCGCCACCGGCAACCTGATCGACGCTGACGATGCGCTCGCGCTGTATGCGAACGCTCTCAACGCGAACGACGAGCGCCTCTCGTATTCCACGATGCCGCTTTCGTTCGTCTCTCGAGACGTCTACGCGATGCACGCGCGTGCCGCGGTCAATGCGCCCTCGGGGGTGCTGCGCTCGAGCGGCGTGCGCGAGGAAGTCGCAGTGATCATTCCGCAGGACGATTTGTTGACCCTCTGGGCACGCCAGGAGGACTTCGAGGAAGCGATCCGCCTCACCAGCGACGCGCCGTTGTGGGCGAGCGGTCCGAACGCGACTTCGCGCTTCGACGGTCCGTCCGTCCCGCCGTCGCGTTTGTTCGCGCACTTTGGAACCTGGAAGGACCAGCCCTACGTTCCCGGACGCACGGTCGTCGCCGCCGACGAGGTACCGAATCCGCAGCACGTCTTCGCTTCGCGCGAGGAAACGGCCTGGATTCAACTGATGCCTTCGCGCGTGGAGGAGACCGCCTTCACGAGCGGCCGGATGCTGCACTTCGACAACGAGACCCGCGATCTCGAAGGCCGCTACCTGCCCGACGAGCCGATCACGTATCTGCCCGACGACAAGAAGGTGCAGTGGTCGCCGGGCCCCGGCAGATTGGCGCGCGGCTTGAGCGCGTCCTTCTGGATCCGGCCGCGTCAGATCGGCGATGGAACCTTCGTCGACTTCGGCAAGGGCGCGCTCGACACCGATCGAGTCTGGCTTGGGATCGAAGGACCCGACCTCGTGCTGCGCGTGATCGACGGACCGGGCGATCACCCGGCCAGTGTGCTGAAGGAATTCGGCGAAGCGCGCTTCGAACTCGCCGCGGGAACGGGGCCCGGGCTCGCGCAGGACACATGGAGCCACATCGAAATCGACGTGCGCGGCAATCGCCCGGATCAGATTTCGCTTTCGATCGACGGCCGCGCGCTGGGCGTGCGCACGCCGGGATTGACGCGTCTGACTTCGACCTTCGGCGTCGACGCGCTGGTCTTCACGGTCGAGAGCGGCGAGGGTTTTCCCGACCGCGGTGTCGCGCGTATCGGCAACGAATTGATCGAGTACAAACGCCAGAACGCGACGACCTTCGTCGCGCAACACGAAGTTTCCGGTGTGGACGCCGGCTTCGGCGGAAGACTGGCGCGAAACAGATTCAGCCTGCCCCAAACGAATCCCGTTGAGCCGGGAACGAATGAGGCAAAGGGCACCGTCAACGAGAACCATGTGACCGGCACGCCGGTCGAACTCTACGGCTACAGCCTGCCGCTCGCGGGCAACGCGCCATTCGGTGAGGGCACGTTGTTCGAGGACATCGGCCGTTTCGCGGTCGGTTATGTCTCAGGGCTCGAATCCAACGGCACCAACAATCCCGGCGAGCCGATCAGCATTCAGAATTTCGTCTTTCCGCTCGGACTGGGCATGGAGGGCTACACCAGCCAGATCACGGGCTTGAAGCTGCTGCCGGCGGATCCGTCGCCAATGACGACCGCGACGATGATGGCCGCGTTCCAGAAGACTGGTGGATACGCGCTGCTCATGCAGTTGGGCCCAGCCACGGTGCAGGGCCAGCCGCCGGGCACGATCGCGGTGACGCTGAACAACTCGCCGATCTGGGGCACGGAAGTCGTTCACTACACGAATTGGACCAACGACGTCCTGTACATCGATCGCCGCGCGGCGCTGCCCAGCGAGAACAACGACACACGCCCGCACGCCTTCATCCTCGACTGGCAGATCACCTTCGGCGGCGTCGATCCCGACACCGAGCTCGATCGCAAGATCTTCGTCCTGCCGATTTCGATCAACGCCGGCGCGAGCGCGAATGCGTTCCTGGTTCCGCAAGTGGCGCAGGGAAACAATATCGGCCGCTCGGAGTTCGCGCAGATCACCGAGTTGGGCGCGGCCGAGTTGACCGAGTGGGTGCGCTACGACCGCATCGAACAGACGCAGCTCGTGCGTTCGGATCCCGTGGCCTTGGCCCACTGCCGCGAGATCGTGATCGGCGCGCCGCGCGGCACCGGTCAGCCTCCGGTTCCGCCTCCGCCTCCGCCTTTCGCGCCGCCCGGCACGAATGGGGGAGGCGCCCAAAGTTCGTTTGCGCCACCCGCCGCGCCGCCGGCGCAGAACCCGCCCGGATACGTGCCGGCGCAGTGGCTGCCTTACGTCGGCACCGATGAGGATCTTTCCGCGCCGGTCACGCGCGCTGCTCGCACGGCGCTGCAATTCCGCGGCGTGTTCGGCACGTATTCGCACGCGCACAAGAAGAACACGAAGGTCCACGCCGTGTGGCGCGTCGAAGGCGGCGACGTCAACAGCGGACAGCCCGGTCACGGCGACGCGGCCTTCCTCGTCGATGCGCTGCCGAGCGATCCAGGCTGGCCGCTCGAAGTGCAGCGCTCCTACCGGCCGCGCGAGTACGTGGAAGCGGACTGGATCCCGGGTGCGAACACGATGACCCCCGTCGCCGGCATCCCGATCCGCGCCGTGGAGTACGGAATCGGCAACCTGAACGACATCTTCGTCGCCGCCAATGCCGCATTGCGCGCGCCGATCGCCGCCGGCACCTCCCTGCCCAATGTCAGCGCGTTCGAGACCCGGTTGCGCGCACGTCTGACGCTCTTCCCTTCGGGCGAGCGGCTGCGCGAGGCGACGCAGGTCGAGATCGGCCGCGCGCTCAACGGTTCCGGAATGCCCTCGGCTGTGGTCGACGAGATCGCCTTCGGCAATCCGCACTTCGGCGAGGGCACTGTGCACGCCGAGGCGGCGCAGGCGGCACAGATGACGGTGAGCCTGCCTCTCGCCGCGGGCTCGTCGGGATTCTACACGTTTCCGAAGGTGATCCGCGTCGCGCGCGGCCTGCTCGGCGACACGCGCATCTTCCTGGACGACCTGCCCAAGGACGCCGGCTTGCTGCGCATCGGATCGGAAATCCTGTGCTACGACTCGATCGACTCGAGCAGCGGACTGATCACGATCGCCAGCAGCGGCCGCGGACTGCTGGGCACGACGGAGGAGACGCACGAGATCGGCGAGACGGCGACCTGGCTCGAATCGCGCATCGTGACCACGCTGGCGGGTTCGCTCAGCCCCGGCTCGGCGATCATTCAACTCGAGGACGCCACGGATTTTCCGAGCCAAGGCACGGTCCTGATCGGCGGCGAATTGATCCACTACACGCACCTCGCCGGCACGCAGCTCGAGATGCCGCGCGGATCTTCGAAGCCCGGCGCCATGGACGACAATGGCGGCGGCCTTTTCCGCGGACGCTTCGGCACCTCACCGTCGGCGCATTCCGCCGGAGAACCCGTGATCCTCTTCCCGTTCCGCTACTGGGATCGCTGGGCCGATCGCGCCGATGCGCCGGAACTGGCCTACTTCGGATTCTCGATCGATCAACCCAATGCTTTCTGGCGCGACGTGTTTTTCCAGGCCGACGAACCGCCGGGCACGAAGATCGAAGTGCTGCAGCGTTCCAACCCGCTGACAGCTTGGGACGACGAACCTTCCACGGACCTGAGCAAAAATCTGGCGCGAATCGAGCAGGGGTTGAAGGACGGAGCGGGTCGCACGATCGGCATTCAACGCGACGCCCTCGAATGGCGCGTCTACGTGCGCTATGCGCCGAACGCGTTCGATTTCACGAACGGACTTTCGCACGGCTGGAAGCGCACACCGCGCCTGACGCAGTTCGGCGTCGAGTACCTCGGGCCCGGTCTCACGTTGCGGAGGGTCGACGAATGAGCGCTGCTCGGATCCGCGCGACCCGCTCGTCACGGCGCGGCTTGACCGTGATCGAACTGGTCATCGCCGTCGGCCTGCTCGCGCTCCTGATGGTTTCCGTATTCGCCGTGATGCGCGGTTTCATCGGCGTGTGGGACAAGAGCGAAACGCGCCGCGCGCGCGTCGAGGAATCCTCGGCGCTCGGCGAATTGCTGGCCAACGATCTGGTCCAGATGGACGGCGGCGCGCGCGGCGACCTTGTGGCCGAGTGGATTTCCTTCGACACCGATGGCGACGGCGCCGGCGATGCGTTGTGGCCCAGGCTGCGGCTCGTGCGTCACGCTTCCGAGGCCGAGCTGGCGCGTCTGCGTTTCCGCTCAAAGGACCCGAATCAAGGGCAGGGCCTGATCGAAGTCGCCTGGGCCGTCGTGCCCGCCTACAAGGGCAAGCAGGAACAGGACCGCCGCTCGGAAGGCCTGGTGCTGCGCGGCGAGCGCCTGGCCACGCCGCGCGACGACCCGAATGCGCCGCGTGTGCCGGGCAAGGAAGTCTCCTACTTCGACGAGCGCTTCTTCTCGAAGGGCGGCGAACCGACGCCCGGTGCGCTGAGCGAAGTCAGCGGCGGCGTGTTGTGGCTGGGCTTCGAGTTCGCGACTCAGATGACCACGCTGAGCCATGGCTGGCATGCGGGCGATCAGTTGAGCGATTCGTGTTTCTCCTGGGACGCCTGGCGCAAGAAACGGCCCGACGCGCTGCTGCACGTGTGGAACGAACCGGGCGCGGGCATGCCGAAGGCCAAGCAGCGCGCGCTGCTGCCGCGGCGCGTGAAGATCGAACTCGAATTCGAACGGCCGAAGGAGGCGCAGAAGCGCACGCGGCTTGCAGAGTTCTTGGCGCTCGGCGCCAACACGATGCTGGTCGACGACGAAAAGCGCCTGCCGACGACGTCGGTGTCCTTCGTCAAGATCGACGGCGAATGGTTGAAGCTCAGCACGCCCGGTGGCCGCAACGTTTCCGTGCAGCGCGGCATGCGCGGCACCCGCGCCGCCAATCACGAGCGCGGCGCGCGCATCCACTTCGGCGAGACCTACAGGCGCGAAGTTCCGGTGCGGCTCTCGCAGGAGGATTGGGACCTGTGAAACTCGCGCTTCGCACAGCGAGCCGGCAAGCCGGCTTCACGATCATCGAGGTCGTCATCGCCATGGGCCTTTTCCTGCTGGGCATGACCTGTGTGCTGGGTTTGTTGTCCTTTGGCGCTGCCCTGACGCGCACGGCCGCGCTGCGCAACGACGGCGCGTCCGCGGTCGAAGCCGTGGTCGCCGACCTCGAGGAGCAGATGTTTCCGCTCGAAGCCGATGGCTCCAGCGTGAAGGTCGGACTGCCGGTCGACATCATCGATCGGCCGCTCTTTGGCAACCCGGACATCACCTATTCGGCCAAGGCGACGGCGGATCCTTCACAGAAGGACTATCCTGGCGGCGCGCTCGAGTACCGCGTCGACGTCACCGTCAAGTGGAAGAGCGCCGGCGAGAGCAAACAGAAGAAGTTCACGACGTTGTGCCTGCGCGAAATACCGTTCTCGGAGCGCCTGCGGCGTCAGTTCGTGGAGAAGAAGTGATGCAGCCCATTCGATTCATTCCGTGCGCGATCCTGTCCATCGTGCTCAGTGTTTTCGCTACGCCGTGCGAGGCTCAGGATGGCGAAAACGATGCCGGCGCGACCGGCGAAGTCATGTTGCTGAAGCTCGCCGATGGCGGATCCCTGTGGGGCCGCATCTTCGGCCACGACTCCGAACGGCTCTCGTTCCAGCGCCTGGACAACGGCGGCATCGTGCGCATGCCCTGGAAGCAGATCGACCCGACCCAGTCGGGCGCGATGCTCGAGGAGTTTGGCTATGTCGATCACTCCGGCGACGAACTGACCGTCGAAGCCGACCGGCTGCAACTCGACGACGGCACCGAGATCGTCGGCCGCATCGTCAGCCGCACCGAGCTCGAGATCTTCGTCAAGACCGCCGAGCGATTGGTTCCGGTTCCCAAGCGACGCATCAGCGGGGCGGTGACCAGTGTGGTCGTGCCTGCCCTAGACGTGTTCACGCGCGAGGAACTGTACCGCGCCGAGGCGGACAAGCTCGACCCCAAGAGCGCGCAGAGCGAGCTTGACCTGGCCAAGTACTGCGAGCGCATCTTCGACTTCTCGCGCGCGCTCGAACACTACAAGGCTGCAGCCATGATCGATCCGGGTTTCGACAATGGATCGCTCAAGCCGACCCTGCTGCGCGTGCAAGAAAAGGCCGCGAATCAGGCGCAGCTCGACTATCTCTACGCAGTCGACTCGAAGCGCGCCCGCGGGCAATACGATGCCGCGCTGAGGGATCTGGAAGCATTTCTTCAGAAGTGGCCCGACTCGACCCTCAGGACCGAGGTCGATCGCAAGAAGAAGCAAGTCGAGAAATCGCGCCTCGCGGCCCTGCGTGAGATGGTCACGGAACGATGGAACAAGTGGGCCGAGCGGCTTGCCGACAAACAGGCGAAAGCGGATGGCGCAACGCTCGAGAGTTCGCTGGCTTACATCTCCGAGCAGCTCAAGGACGAACTGCTCGCCGCCGTGACCGCGGACCTGCAGCGTGCCGTGGGTGCGAGCGTCAAGCCTGAGGAGATCAAGAAGCTCTGGGAAGAGCGCAAGCGCGGACGATTCCGCCGCGCATCGTACGGTCAAGGCACGTGGCTGCTCGGTGACGCTGCCGCGCTGAAGGAGTACGGCAAGGATCAGGCCAAGCCCGCCGAGGCACCGAAGACCGGAGCCGAAGCCGAGCGCGCCAAGATCGAGGACAAGATCAAACGTTACCTCCTCAATCAACAGATGGTGGCGAAGAAGAAAGCCGACGCGGGTGCGAAGGAAGGCGAAGAGAGCGAGCAGGAAGTCTTCTGGCGTAGCTGGACTTCGTATGCTCGCGCCCAGTGGCTGCTTGCGCACTATGCCGAGAACGGCGGCGACTTCCGGATCGTCAAGGAAGAGCTTTCCAATTGCCCTGATTGCGGCGGCACCGGCACGCGCGAGATGATCAACACCGGCAGCGCTCGCTCCAACACGGGAGGCCAGCAGCCCGGGCAAGGCGCGAACAGTGCGGGTCTGGTCGTCGTCGACTGTCCCTCGTGCCACCGCGTCGGCCGTATCCGCCGCGTGAACTTCTGGTGAGCGCAAAATCAATGCAAACGAGTCGATTCCCCTTCCGCGGTGCACTGGCGACCGGCGTCCTGTCGTGCGTCCTGCTTGCGGGCTGCGCCGGCACGACGCGCTCGAACCTCAGCGCAGGGCACGCGGCACTCGCCGACGCGTCGACTCGCGAAGCGCTGCGCGCCGAGAGCGCTGTCGAGGGCCAACAGTCCCAAGCGCCCGCGGCGCCTGCCGGCGCGCCCGCGCCTGTGGCTGCTGACCAGGACCTCGCCATCGCTCTGGTTTCCGGCGAACCGATCGACATTCGCTCGTTCCTCGCGCGCATCTGGTTGCGCTCGAGCGATGTCTCGCGCGAGGTCCTCGATCGTCTGGTCGTCGAACGCCTGGCTCTGCTCGAAGCCGAGCGTCAGGAGATCGCAGTCTCGCAGAGCAGGGTCGACGAGCGTCTCGAAGCCGCGTGGAAAGTGTTGGGCGACAGCCTCGAGCGCCAGGGCCGCGGAATCTCGATCGCCAAGCACCTGCAGACGGAGCTGGGCGTCGACACCGAGTACTACCGCCGCCAATTGCGCCGCGATGCGATCGCTCAACTGATCGCCGAGCGCGTCGTGCGCACATGGGCCTGCGGCCGCGAGCGCTGCGTCGTGCGCATGGTCGAACTTGCCGACCAGCAGGCCATGGATGCTTTCAACGTCGGGCTCGCCGCCGGCCGCGACTTCGATTCGCTCGCCAAGGAGCTGCATCGCTATCGCGAAAAGGAACCTGGCGGCGCGCTCATCACGGTGATTCGCAACGAAAACGCCGAACTTTCGCGCGTCGCCTTCAACACGCCCGTGGGCAAGGTCGCCGGGCCGCTCAAGGCCGACGATGGCAAGCAGTTGATGTTGCGCGTCGACAAGCTCCTGCCGGCGATCACGGGCAACTGGAAGGACAACGGGGCCGCGATCGAAAAGAGCCTCGAGGACTACCCCGTCGACGATTTCGAGTTCATCCAGTGGCGCGCCGAAATGGTCAAGAGCTACTCCGTCGACCTCGACCCCTTCTTCCATCTGATCGGCGTGAAGAATTAGGAGCCCGGCTGCGTGCTGTGAGCCGCTTTCGGAATCGGCCGATGGATTTCGGCGTGGGCTCCGGAAGTCATGCGGCTACTCGAGCGGGTGCTTCCCGGCCCGCAGGAGTTTTCGCAGACTACGGCCATGAAGAGCAGTTCATCGCCCGCGTCCCTGGCAGCCGTCCTCACCAATCAGAAAGCCATCCTCGCCAACCAGGCGACCATCCGCGCGAACCAGAAGAAGCTGGATCGCATCCTCGCCAACCAGGCGACGATCAAAAAAAACCAGGCGACGATCCTCGCCAATCAGCGCAAGATCCTCGCCCGGTAGGTTTTGCTTCGCGCTGCGGCGCGCGTTTCACTTCGCCTTGTAGTCGGCGAGCAACTTGCCGAGCGCGTCGAGGAACTGCGGACGTGCCTTGGCAGCGCTGGCGAGTTCGATCGCTTTTTCGACTTGCGCCACGGCTTCTGCTTTGCGGCCCAGGCGATCTGCGAGTCGCGCCTTGCATTCGCGCGCCTGGAATCCATCTTTGATCGCGATCGACTTGTCGATCCAGAGCATGGCCTTCTCCGGCGCGAGCCCGTGTTCGTAGTAGTACTTCGCCGAGGTCAGGTAGACGGCGGCATCGTCGGGCTTCGCCTTCGCGATGGCATCGTCGATGCGCGCAATCAGGATCTGCTCAGAGTCGACTTCGATCGTGAATTCGACAGCGAGCTTTTCCCAGGCGAGCTGAACGACCGCTGCAGTGTCCGTCTTCGCCTCGATCGAATATCGCAGCCACTCCTGCTCGGGGATCGCGCTCGGCTTGACTTCGAAGCGCAGTTGATCGTCGGCTGCCGCGTAACTGAATGCGCCCCACTGCGCGGCCTTCTTGTTCAGGATCAGCGTCCACGAGGTCGCCGTCGGGATGGCGAAGAACGAGTAGGTGCCGGCGGGAACCTCGTGTCCGTCGATGCGCACGGCGTCGCTGAACTGCAGCTTCGTCGCCTCGTTGGCGCCCGTGCGCCAGACTTCGCTGTAGGGCACGAGACCACCCCAGATCGTTCGGTTGCGGACGGCGGGGCGGTGGTACTCGATCGAGACCGTCGCCGGGCCGATCGCCTGGCTCAAGGAAGCGGCGGGGCTCGCCTGAGGCAGCTTGAGTTGGGGGCGTGCGAAGGCCAGCGCGGGCAGGCAGGCGAGCGCGAGGCCGGTGAGTAGAAATTGGATCGTGCGCATGAGGGTGGGTCGGTTCGGGGCTCTTTGGAGGCGGGCGGGGCCAGGATCGTATCGCGACGCAGACCTCGGGCCTTGGAATCGCAAGCATTGGAGCGGCCCGCTGGATGAATCCTTGACCCCGCGACGGCGCTGCGCGAAGCTCTTTTCATCATGCGCAGCGAACTCGATTCGAGCCTGGAGACCAGCGAGGAAATCGCCACGGTCGAGCCCACGGCCGAGCCCCTGGGCGAAGCGGGAGACAACCTCGAATCCGCGCAGGTCGCGGGCCGCGAAGTCCATGCGGAAAAGGCCGCCGAAGTGGCGCAGGCGCTTTCGCATTGGTCCGAGGAGCAGCTCGAGCGCGCTGTCGCCGCGATCCTTTTTGCCTCCTCGGAACCGCTTTCCAATGCGCGCATCGCGGACGGCCTGGGGCACACGACCCCGGCCCACGTCGCCGCCGCCATCGATTGCGTCTCGCAGCGCCTGGTGAATTCTGGCCTGCCCTTCCAGCTGGTCGCCATTGCCGGCGGCTGGCAGATCTTTTCCGCTCCCGACATGGCCGACGTCGTGGCGGGCTTCTCCAAGGCTCGCCGCGAGGACAAGGTCAGCCCGGCCGCGCTGGAGACCCTGGCGGTCGTTGCCTACCGTCAACCGGTCACCAAGGCCGAAATCGAGGCCGTTCGCGGCGTTCAGGCCGGTCCGATCCTGCGCGCACTCGTCGATCGCGGACTGGTCAAGGTGGCGGGACGATCCGACGATCCCGGGCATGCGCTGCTCTACTGCACCACGCGCAAATTCCTCGACACCTTCGGTCTGGCGGATCTCGCGGACCTGCCGCGCGACGCGGAACTCGTCCGAGATTCCTGATCCAGGCGGCTGCGCGGCTTCCACGGTTGCGGTCAAGCCGCAGGCGCACCTACACTCTTCGCCCCCAGCGACACCCCGGAGGCCTTCCTTCGGGTTCGTTGTCGCGATCCGCCCCAGGGGGGCGGCACAGCAGCATGTCCAACAAAGCCAAGCATCCCGGTCCTGAGCAACACGGCCCCGAAGCGACCCGTCCTGAGGCCGCTCACGACGATGACGTGATTCTCGTCCCGAAGGGCGCGAGCAAGCTGCGCTTCCTCATCCTGCTCGGCCTGACGATCCTCACCCTGGTGCTCTTCACGGTCGGCGATCAGCTGATGAGTTCGGTCGGCGGGCCCTCATCGTCGAGCAGCGACGACGTGACCTGGGATGGCCCGCTGGTCGGCAAGAAGACCTGGACGGCCTACGAATTCATGGACGAGAAGCGTCGCGAGGACGAATTCCGCAGCGTCTTCGGCCAGCAGGCCAGCCGCTTCGAGGACGATGAACTGGCCAGCGAACTGCTCATCGACGAACTCGCCCAGCGCTCCGGGATCGAAGTCTCGACCGAAGACCTCAAGCGCGCCGTGATTTCGGGCTTCCCCGGCATCTGTCCCGCCTTTCAGAGCATCGAGTTCTACAAGACGATCCTGACCAACTCGCGCGTCTCGGCGCCCGTGTTCGAAAGCGTGCTCAAGCGCAAGCTGCGCATCGAGCGCTACCAGGGATTCCTGCGCGGCGCGACCCTGGTCGCCGATGCGAGCCTGATCGAGGGCGAGTGGAAGAAGCAGCATCCGCAGTACGCCTTCGACCTGATCGAAGTCGACCACGCGCGCTTCGATGCCGAGGCCAAGGCGGCACAACTCGACGAAGCCGGCTTGAAGGCCTGGTACGACGCAATCCCCGACAAGCGCGCGCAGTTCATGGCGGACTTCCTGCCCGCGTCGAATGCCGCGGAGTTGATCGCCTATCGCTTCGGCGCCGACAACACGGCGGCCGGATTGCTGGCGAAGTTTCCGCTGGCCGCGGACAAGGACGCAGAGCAGATCGCCAAGGACTACTACAACCAGTACTCCAGCGTGCGCTTCGTGCGCGCGACGCCGCTGCCCGAGGGCTTGCCCGAATCCGAAGGCAAGGACCGCCTGATCAGCTCCTACGAGGAAGTCAGCGCGATCGCCAGGCAGGAAGCGCTGGTCGTCAACGCCTTCCGCGCCTGGGTGGCGGACCTCAAGGCGCGCAAGACGGCGGGCGAGACCATCGACCTCGCGGCGGAAGCCGGCGCCATGGGCCTGTCCTATCGCGCCAGCGACGGCGCGAAGACCGACGCGGAGTGGACGGGATTGGCGGACTTCGGCGGCCCGTTCATGGCGCGCTCGATCTCGGGGACGCAGAAGGACGATTTCGGCGCCGATGTCGCCATCGATCTCACGGGGATCACGTTCCCGCGCGTGCTGGAGAAGAACCAGAACGCGGCGCCGCCTTTCGAAAAAGTTGCCGAGAAGGCGACCGCCGAATGGCTGAAGCAGAAGTCGCAGGAACTTGCCGTGGCGAAGCTGACGCTGATCCGCGACAGCTTTCCGAAGCCCGAAGCGGGCGCGGCCGACCAAAGTCCGAAAGCCGATGAAGCGGCGTTCAAGGCCGCGGCCGAGGCCCAGGGACTCAGCGTCGAACGGCGCGATTGGATGACGTCGACGGAGCAGAACAACGAACCCGACGCGTCGAAGTCCACGCACGAATTCATCCGCTTCAACGGATTCTTGCGCAACCTGCCCGCCGATGCCGTGTCCGCGGTCCAGCAGGATCGCACGCGCACGCACAGCTACCTGGTGCGCGCACTCGGCCAGCGCGAACCTCCGGCAGCGAAACTGACTCCCGGCGATGTGGCCTCGATCCAGGAGGCGCTCGCCCGCAAGAACTTCGAGGCTTTCGTCGAGGCGAACCTTTCGATCAAAGCGCTCGGCGAACGCTACAAGCTGCGCGTGCGCGGCTCGAAGGAAGTGCCCTTGCCGGATGCCTGATCACTTGCGCCGCGCGAATGCGGCGATCGAGTGACCGAAGGGCGCGTCGAAGCGCTTCGTGAACAGCAACTCGGCGGCAAAAATCTTCGCCAGCGCGCTGTGCGCGAAGCGCGGCAAGGGCCAGCTCAAATTCGTGTGCCGCGAGGTTCTCTTGCGCAGGATCGTCGCTTCGATCGCCTTGCCGAGCAGCGCCAGCGGAACGATCAGCGGCGTGAGCAGCACGTTCGCGTGCGTGTTGCGCACGATTTCGAATCCGGCGGCGTCGAGCGCCGCGGCGAGCATCGCGCGCGTGTAGCGCCGGCGGTGCATGGCCACCACATCGTTGTTGGCGAACAGCCAGGGATAGGCCGGCACGCTGATCGCGACGAGTCCGCCGGGAGCGAGCACGCGGTGTACCTCGCGCAGGGCCTCGACATCCGAATCGAGGTGTTCGAGCACGTCGAAGAGGCAGACCAGCTCGAAGCTCCACGCTCGAAACGGCAATTTTTCCGCGGCGCTCGCCACACGCGCGGCGCTTGGCGCGGGCGAGTCTTGCGTCGCGAGTGCGCTCAGGGATTCCAAGTCAGTGTCGGCGGCAATCACGCTCGCGCAGCGCGAAACGAGGCCGGGCAAAAAGCCACCCGGCCCGCAGCCGAGATCGAGCGCGCGCGCCGGCAGCTTGCCCTCGAGCACGCGATCGAGCAGGCCCAGGTAAACCGCGCGCCGGCCGCGGAACCACCAGTGGTCCCGGTCCAGGCTCGCGAACTGTTCGAAGGCTTCGCGACGCACGCTCAGTTTGCGGCGCCCTTGGCGCGCGCCACGGCGATCATTTCGTCGAGTGGATTCACGTAGACGCCGTCGATCGGAAGTCTGGCGAGCGGCGCGAAACACCAGGCGAGCCACGGCGCCACGCGGCGCGCGCGCTCGGCGATGAAACGCGGCGAAACGAGTTTACCCGCGCCGCGCGAGCTCAAGGACACGAGCTCGAAGCCTGACAGCTCCAGGGCTTTGCGCAGCGTCGCCGGCGAGAAGTGCACCAGATGTTCGTCGTGCTTGAAGTGCGTCCAGCGCTTCCCGAGCATGCGTGCTGCGAAGGCCTCGACGTTCTGGGTCTCGAGCACCAGCCGGCCTGACGGCGTCAAGAGTTCGCGCGCCTTGCGCAGCGCGCAAAGCGGATCAGGCAGGTGTTCGAGCACGTCCCACATCACGATCAGGTCGAAGGACCCGGCCGCGAAGGGCGCGTCGTCGAGCGTGCCGGCGTGGATGCGATCCTTGCCGAAGCGCTGCTGTGCGAGTGCGCGAATCGCGGCCGACGGTTCGATACCGAAAACTTCGAAGCCTCGCTCGGAGAGCACTTGCATCGAGAAGCCGGCTGCGCAACCGACTTCGAGCGCCTTGCCGGAGCGCGGCAGCAGCTGTGCCAGTCCGTCGAAACGTCGCCGGAAGGTGCGCAGATACAACTCCTCGTCAGCGGCGTAGTCGCTGTAACCGCGTTCGCGCGCCGCCGGCGAGGCCCAATAACTTGCGTCGTAGACCTCGCGGATCAACTCGGCCGCTGCGCGCCGCGGCGTGACGTAGACGAGCTCGCAACTTGCACAACGCACAAGCGTGTGCGCACCGTCGCGAAAGAGCACGCGCCGCTCGCGCGATCCGCACAGGGCGCAGGCGGGGTCGATCGAGTTCGCCGCCGGCACTCCTGCCGCGACGCTCAACCGAAGTACTCGCTTTGCGCGGCCACGGCGCCAGCGCCGAGGTCCACGCCGCTCGCGACCTGCGCGGCGAACTTGCGTCCCATCGCGATCGAGTGGTCCATGTTGTTGTAGCGGTACAGGCCTTGGCGACCGGTCGTGCCGAGGTTCGAGACGGCGGCCGTGGCACGCCGCAGCACTTCGAGGTTCGCTTTGTACTGCAAGTCGTAGACCGGATAGGCGTAGGGCAGCTTGGCGATGTCGATGCCGCGCGTTTCGCCGGGCTTCACGACTCCGATTTTCACCAGGTCGGCTTCGGCGATGCGCGCAGCCTCGCTCAGCGTGGACTTCCAGCGTTCGTCGCCGGGCCGACAGGTGATTTCGCAGCAGACCACCGTGCTGTTGCCGGGCGCCGAAGTGTCGCTGAAGTTCTTGAACTCCGTGATGCGGTGGATCGTCAGGTCCTTTTGCGGCAGATAGACCCAGTGATCGGGGATCACGCTGGGGCGATTGACCTCGAGGTAGACGAAGACGATCCCGATGTACTTCAGGCGCGCGATCGCTTCGCGCGTGGACTCGTCGATGGCGGGGTTCAGCGCTTCGAGCAGCCGCGGCAGCGGAATCGTGCTGATCACCTGATCGCAGGCGAGCTCGACGCGCGCGCCATTGCGCTGACAGACCACGCGCAGCGCTCTTCCATTTTCGATGTCGATGCGTTCGACCGGGGTCTCGAGCCAGATCTCGCCGCCCTGGCGGCTGATCTTCTCCGCGTACTTGCGCGAGAGTTGCCCGATGCCGCCGTGGCCGGGATACCAGAACTGCGTCACCAGGCTGCGCACCTCGCCGTTCTTCGGCGGCCGCAGGGTTTTCACCATCGTGTCCCAGAGATTCGCCTGACTGATGCGCTGCGCCGCCCAGTCGGCCGAAATCTCCGTGGTCGGCATGCCCCAGGCCTTCGACGTGTACGTGCCGAAGAACAACTCGTACAACGTGCGGCCGAAGCGTTTCAGGACCCAGTTTTCGAAGTGCGTGTCGGGGATCGGCTTGAACCACTGCACGACGCGGATCCACATGTAGTCGAGGATCGCCTTGGCGAGCAACGTCGCAGGCAGATTGTTCAGGACGTTGCTCGCGCGCAGCGGGTAGTCGAAGAACTTCCCGCGCAAGTAGATGCGCGAGAGCCGTTCGCGGATCACCACGTCGTTGTCGAGGATCTCGTACAGGTGCGCGATCATCTCGGCGTCGCGCGAATGGAAACGGTGCGGTCCATGGTCGAGCCAGTAGGGACCGACCTGCCAGCTCGAGGCCATGCCGCCGACGTAGTCCTGCTTCTCGAGCAGCGTGACTTGATGGCCCGCGCGTGTGAGTTCGTGGGCAGCCGAGAGGCCGGCGAGCCCTGCGCCGAGGATGACGACGTGCATGGGGGACGCCAGGGGATCCGGCGCGGCCCCTAGGATCGACCGCCGCACCTCGCGGCTCAAGCTCGGCGTCGAGCGGGATCGATTTCTAGGCCCCTTCGGCCGGCGGCGGCTGGATCAGGATTGCGGCTCGGCGGGGGCGAAATGCACCCAGAAGACCGATCCGCCGCCCTCGCGCGGCCGGTAACCGCCGTCGCCGCCGATCGAGCGCGCCTGGAGCAGCACCAGATGCAGTCCAAGACCCGCCCCGCGCGCCGTGCGCGTCGTCTCATTGCCGACCCGATAAAACGCTTCGAAAATCTTCTCGCGCTCGGCCTCGGGCACGCCAGGGCCGCGGTCCAGGACTTCCAGGGAGATTTCGCCGTCCTTGACCTCTGTGCGAACCAGGATCGGCTCGGCTCCCGGCCGGCTTGGATCCACGGGCGCGTATTTGCGCGCGTTTTCGACCAGGTTCGAGACGATCGAGACCACGGCTTCCTGCGTGAGCAACACGTCGGGAACCTCGGGACCGAGTTCGAAGACCAGATCGCCCTCAGGGCCGTACTGCGAAAGCTGGCGCTCCAATCCGGAGATGACGTGGTTGAGGTCGCCGGGTTCTGCTCGCGCGCTGCCCGCGGAGAGCCGTGATTTTTCGAGCACGCGCTCGATCAGCGTGCCCAGACGTTCCGTGGCGCGCACGATGCGCTTGTAGTACTCGCGCTGCTTCTCGGGCTCGCTGGCATCGCCGTCGAGCAGCATCTCGCCGTACATCTTGATCGAGGTCAGCGGCGTTCTGAGTTCGTGGGTCACCGCCGCGACGAAGTTCTCGGTGCGCGCCGCCTGCTCGAGGTCCCGGCGCACGCTGCGCAGGAGCAGCCACATTCCCGTGCCGAGTGAAACGGCCAGCATCGCGGCGAGTCCGAGGAAGCGCAGCCTCACGCCTTGGAAATGGGCGTCGATCTCCCTGGTGTCCACCGCGATGCGCAGGGGCGCGAAGCTCAGTTCGCTCGGATCGCTGGTTTCGATCGCGAGGTCTTCGAGCAGGTGGATATCGGCGTGATACTCGAGGTTGTCGCCGCAGCACGGCGGCCCGCCCCAGGGCACGAAGCGCTGCGACTTGTCGAGCACGTTCTTGGCCTGCTGCTCCGGCAGCGATCTGAAGAACCAATCGGGATCGATCAGGAAACCCTGCACCAGCGAAACGCCCCTGGTCAGCGGGTCCATGCAGGCCGCGAAATCGCGCAGCTCGGGCACTTGACTGTCCAGGATCACGCGGCGCGTCGCCACCAGACGCGGGGTGCCGGAGCTGTCGATGAAGAACTGCAGGTGGAAAGGCGTGATCGCCAGCGTGACCTTGAGTTGCGCGAGCCGATCTTGTCCGAATTGCAGGCAGTCGAGGTCGCGCTTGTGCAAGCGGTTGAACACCACCGAGAGCAACGGAACGTCGACGATCGCGGGCTCATCCCAGCGCGACGACAGGCGCAAGGTCGGCTGTTCGTCGAGGTAGCGGTTCAGGAGTTCATGCAACGCCGGCTCGTAGGTCTTGACCAACTTGTCAGGGGCTGAGTTGGCACCGCCCCACAAGTCGATGTGCGCCTCGCGCAGCTCCATCAAATCGAAGGCGAACCAGGTCAGGATCGCCTGCGGGCGCGCGTCGTCCACGAGAGGCGACGTGATCGGAGTGCTCTCCGCCAGTGTCGCGTCGGACGCGATCGTCATGGCGCCATATGCGGTGAACGGCCGGCGAGCCTCGGTCTCGATCAGGCGATCGAGCTGGTTCAGAATTCCGTCCCGAAATCGCCCGGACGCCTCCTCGGCCATCTCCGGAACCGCCACGCGGTCCGTGTCGTAATCGCGCAGCAATTGGCGCCACTGCAAACCGCCGAGCACCAGCGTCGGCAGCACGAGCAGCACCCCATACAGGATCAGGGCGGTGCGCTGTGTTCTCAGCTGAACCAACGGTAGCCCTTGCCGCGCACCGTCTGGATGAACTGCGGCTTGGCGGGGTCGACTTCGATCTTGCGACGCAATCCGACGATGTGAATGTCGACCGTGCGCGTCTCGACGTTCGCGCTCTTGTAGTGCCAGACGTCGAGCAGCAGGTCGTCGCGCGTGACCACCTTGTCGCGGTGGCGCATCAGGTATTCGAGGATGTCGCCCTCGCGCGGCGTCATCGCGATCACTTGGCCCTTGCGGTAGACCTCCAGACGCGCCAGATCGACCGTGATGCCGCCGGGCAGATCCAACTTGGCCCGCGCCGGCGTGACCGAGTCGCGGCGGCGAAACTGCGCCTCGACGCGCGCCACCAATTCGCGCGGGGAAAAGGGCTTGGACATGTAGTCGTCGGCGCCGGCTTGGAAGCCCGCGATCAAGTCGTCCTCCTCGGCCATCGCGGTCAGGATCAGGACGCGCACGTCCTGGCGATCGCGCCGCAGCGTGCGCAAAAGCTCGAGGCCGTTCATGCCCGGCAACATCAAGTCCAGGACGACCAGGTCGAAAACACCTGCGCGCAAGCGCGCCAGTCCCGACGGGCCGTCGCTCGCCACCTCGGCTTGGAACCCGGCGTTGGTCAGCGCGTCGCGCACGCCAAGCGCCAGGTCCTGCTCGTCTTCGATGATCAAGATGCTGTGGGTCATCGTTTTCGCCTTCGGACGCGACGTCGGTGCTGCTTGAATCATTTAGGGGCTCGCAGGATTTTCGCGGGCGAACGGAATGCTCGCGCGCTCTGTCATGGTTTCCCCGTGGCGTCGCTGGCTCCAAGGATAGCGAGCGGACGTCAGGGGCGGGATAGGAAGCGCTGCGCGTACGCACCTGGAATACCCCTGTTGCAGGTGCAGGGCGTTCGATGTGTGTATCCGGGCGAAGACTTACAGGCCCGCGACCGTTCGGTCATCTGCGCCGCGCGCGGACGACCAGCGAGACGCCGCTGCGCCAGCGCATGAGGCGAATCGTCCGGCTCTCGAGCCACAGCCAGCCCACCAGCGCGGCGTTGATCGGCGACGGCAGCGCGACGAAGTCTGAACTCGGCGCGACGCTCGCCTTCTTGTATTCTGAATTCCGTCGCCAGCGGCGCACGATCCAGACCAGCGGCCAGAGTGCCAGGATGAACCCGTGTCGGGCTTCGATCTCGAAGCCCGCGGCAGCGAGACGCCCCTCCAGGACTCCGCGCGCATAGCGCCGCCGATGTCCCAGGGCCCGATCGTGCGCCGACCAGAGCGAGTCGCCGGCCGGGACGGTGACCACGAGCGTCCCGCCAGGAGCGAGCACGCGGAACAGCTCGCGGCAGGCCGCCGAATCGTCGTCGATGTGTTCGAGCACGTCGCAGCAGACGATCAGGGCCGCGCCGGCCGACTTGAGTGGCAGGCGCGCGGCGTCGGCGCGCAAGAGGCACACGCGGAGTTCCCGCTCGTCTGCGAGTTCGAGCGCATGGGCATCGGGCTCCAATCCGATCAGTCGCGAATTCTTCGTGCGCTGCGCGAGCCAGGCCAGGTTGGCGCCTGTGCCGCAGCCGACATCGACGATCGCGCCCGTTGGAGAGCGCGCGAGACCGAGATCGACGTGTTCGCGAATGGCCGCGCGCCGGCTGCGGAACCACCAGTGGTGGTCCTCGAGGGCGCGCAACTCGTCGAAGGCTTCGCGGTTCATGCCCGATAGGTTCTCAGGAGTCTGCGGCCGAAAATCCCAAGCAGCGCAAGCAGCGAGCCCGCCGCCGCACCGAAGACGCGCACTTTGCTTGGGCCGCAATGGCGCCAGCGCACCGGGACCTGGACCAGCTTCAGCCCACGCGAGCGTGCGATTGCGACGACCTCGGCGTCAAAAGCCCAGCGATTCACGCGCGCTCGGGAGAAAATCGCCTGGGCCGCTTCGCGCCGAAAACCCTTGAAGCCGCAGGTGAAGTCGAGCACCTCCGGCGCGATCAGGACGCGCGCCAGACGCGAAAAAACGCGGCCCATGAACTCGCGCAAAGGCGGCTGACGCTGCGCGATGTCGGCGCCGGGCGCTCGCCGGCTTCCGAGCGCGACATCGGCGCCCGCGTCAAGGGCTGCTAGCAGCGGTTCCAAGCAGGCGAGGTCGGTGGCCAGGTCCGCATCGAGGAAAACGATGCGCTCGCCGCGAGCTTCGAGCGCACCGCTGCGGACCGCCGCGCCCTTGCCGCGATTTTCAGTGTGACGCAGCGCGCGAACCTCGGGTCCGAGGCGCGCCAAAATCTCGCCGCTGCCGTCGCGCGAACCGTCGTCGACGCACAGGATCTCGAAACTCTCCGCGCGGCCGGCCAGGTATGCGGAGATCTGCTTCAGGTGCTCTTCCAGGCCGCGCGCTTCATTGAAGGCGGGCACGACGACCGACAGACGGGGAGGCGGCACCGCTTGAGTCTATCGGCACAGGCATGAGCTTTTCGCGGCCCGCTTGCAGGGCGCCCTGCACTTGTCTCTGCTGGGCGAGTTGAGATCCACGAACGCGCGACCCCCGTTGACCTGGCGCGAACTCGCGCTCAGCTTCTTCGTCGCGCTGACGCTGTTCGCCTGGCCGTTGCGCGCAGGCCTGTTTGACCCGAGCCGGATCCTATTCGGCGTGGACACAGCCTGCGCTCAGCGGCCCTGGTCCGCCGCCCCCGACGGCAGCGATCAGGTCGCCAATCCCGAACTCGCCGATCAGGGCATGGTCTTCTACCCGGCCTACCGCTTCGTGGCGCGCGAGTGGGGGAGCGGTGGGCCGCCCCTGTGGAATCCGCTGATCTACGCAGGCGCTCCAGCGATCGGCAATCCGCAGCTCGGTGTGCTCGATCCGCAGGTTCTTCTGCAGGTCCTCATCGGCAAGCTTTTCGGTCCGGCGGCCTTCGACTGGAGTTTTGCCTTCCTTATATGGATGCGCCTGGCCTTTGCCGCGAGCGGAGCATTCGCGCTCGCGCGGCGCCTGGGGCTGGGGGCCCAGGGCGCGACGCTGGCGGCCGTCGGCTTCTCGAGCGCGGGCTTCGTCGCGCTGTGGGCCAACCACAGTCTCGGCCACGTGGCGCCGTTCCTGCCATGGTGCCTATTTGCGTTGGAGGGACTGCGCGGCGCACGGCCGGCGCGCGCCTTCGTCGCCGCGAGCCTGCTCTTTGCCGCCGCGATCCTCGGCGGCCATCCCGAGACCGCCTTCAACGTCGGTCTCGCCTGCGGACTGTGGTCGCTCGCGCTTTGGCGCGACCAGCGGCGCACTGGCGTCGCCGCGATCGCGGCGCTGGCCTGCGGGACTCTGCTCGCGGCGCCAAGCCTCGCGCCGTTCGTCGAATACCTGCAAAGCTCCGGCGCGATGATCGCCCGGCAGCTGCTAGCGCCGCCGCGGGAACCCGATTGGATTGCCCTCGGTCTGTGCGCGGTCGCGATCGGCATCGTTTGGCGCTGGCGCGAGCTGAGCGCGCAACGAACCAACTCGGCGGGCCGCGCGACATCGTTCGGCGTGGGACTGCTGCTCGCCGTTTGCCTCACCATGATTTTTTCGCGGCAAGCGACTGAGTCCGCGCGTCTTTTCCTGTGGCCCGATGCGCTGGGAGGTCCGGCCGAGTTTCGCGGTGGCGGGCAATTCCTGGAGCAGGCCAGCGCCTGGATCGCCGCACCGATCGCGATCCTGGCCTTGGCCGCGTGTTTGACTTCGCCGCGAGCCGAAGCGCCTGGCATGACTCGCCGCACGACGTGCATGTTGCTCGGTCTCGGCGCGCTGCTCCTGGCACTGCATGCGCCGGGCGTGCTCGACCTCTACCGCCAACTTCCGCTGATAGGACTTGCGGCGACGGTGCGCTTCGCGCTCGTTTCCGCGCTTTGCCTTTCGTTGCTTGCCGGCGAAGCGCTCGAACGCGCGAATCTGAGCTCGCGCCTCGCCGCCGTCGGGACGCTGGGCCTACTTGCGATCCTCGCGCTGCGTCATGCGCCACTCGAAGCGCTCGACGACAATCTGCGCAGCAGCGATCCCAACGACGGCGTGGTCGAATTCAGCGAGCGGCCTGGCCGCGAGATCAGCGCCGAGGCCGGCCTGTCCGGTTGGATCCATCCTGGACTCACGGTCCAGGGCGCGGAGCTCGCGGTCGAGCGCGTGGGTTCCGCATCGGACGACGACGTGCCCCGCAGTGTGCCCGTCGAACTGTCGCGCACGCCGGGGATCAACACGTCGCCCGGTCCCGCCGACGCCACGTACTTTCGCGCGTCGCGCCTTTGGCTGGAGCATCTTCCAGAAGGCCACTGGCGTTTCACGCTGCGGCTCCTGGACGCGAGCGGAAAACTGCTGGGCGAGCGCGTCGTTTCGACTTCGAGTCTCGAGCGCGAGGTCAGCGCCTCGACACGTTCGATTGTGTATTGGTTGCTCGCCGCGTTGTTCGTGATCGGTCTCTCGCCCGGAATTCCGGCCTGGTGCCTGATCCTTTTCGCCGCGTTGCAGGGCCTTGGATTCTTGGCGCAGATTCATCCAGCGATCGAGCGCACGCGCGTGTTTCCGCTGACGCAAACCGAGACGATTTTGGCCCGCGAACTCGGCTCGCGGCGCTACTTTGCCGAGCCCGGCGTGCTGCCCGCGAACACCGGCATGATCCGCGGCCTGCGCGCGATCGACGGCTACGACGGCCTCGATCCCGCGTCGTTCGACGGCTATCGCAGCGCGGTACTTCGACCGGGAGCTCAGCCGCTGCTGGGATTCTCGGCGCGCAATGCGCAACTCGATTCACCGGCCTTCCGTTTGCTCGGCGTCGGCGCGCTGGTGCTCGCCGCTCCGATCGACGCGCCCGGCTTCGAGTTGATCGCGAGCCCGGATGCGACGGCTCCGGAGCGAGCTGAATGTTGGATTTATCGTGCGATCGATCCGCTGCCGCGCGCGTTTTGCGTGTCGCGCACGGTGACGCGCGAAAGCGTGCTCGCCGACCTCGCGCACTTCGATCCGCTGCAGGCAGCGTTCCTCGAGGACGGCGGCAAGTTCGAAACGGCGACGCCTTTCCAGCATGCCGATGTGGGAGCGATCGCCTGGCACAACGACGCCGTGGAACTCGAAGTCAAATTGGACGGCGCTGGTCTCTTGATCTTGACCGAGCAGCATTTCCCCGGCTGGCACGTCAGCGTCGACGGAGTCGATCGGCCCCTGCTGCGCGCCGATTCGATCTTCCGCGCCGTGGCGCTTGAAACGGGCGCGCACCGCGTCGTGTTTCGCTACGCGCCGCGTTCGTGGACGCTTGGCCTGTGGCTCGCAGCGCTCGGCTTGCTCTCGGTCGTGATAGGAAGTTGGAGGATCGCGCGCTGGAAGTTGCTCGCGCCATGACCACGACCGTGATCCTGATCTTCTGCCTGGTCTACCTGGGCCTGATCGCCGGCACACTTCCCGGATTGGCTCTCGATCGCTCTGGCATCGCGCTTCTCGGCGCGATCGCCTTGGTCGCCCTGGGAGTCGTGATCATCGATGCTCTCTGACGCGGTCGAGTACACCATTGTCCAGTAGTCGTTCCGGCCGACGCCAGCGTTTCGGCCCATCAGCAAGGGTGCACTCGGCTTGGCGTATGAGAGTGGTGCCAACGGCCACTTCGCTTCGGTGCGCGCCGTCGAGCCTACTGGCAACGCTGGCACGAACATCGCGGAAGACGTGCGGTTAGTCTGCACGCGGGAACAGACCGGCCTTCAGCAGGACGTCGCCGGCCCACGTTGACAGTCTCGACCAATCCGACGCTCGCGCGGCGGCGCGCTCGATTTCGGTGCGCGCGTCGTCCGGCTTGCCGTCGCTCCACAATGCAGCGGCGAGTTCGAGTCTGATGATCCGCGAATCGGGGCCGAGTCGCAGGGCCTGGCGATAGCTGCGCACAGCGCCGGAAAAGTCGTTGGCCGAGGCGTGGTCGCGCGCCCAACGCAGGTGGGCGAGCATTTCCCAGGCTTTGACCAGCGGCGAGGGTTCGCTCGCGGCGGCGCGCGAGCGTTCGTAAACCTGCTCGGGAGTCTCAAAGACCCAATCGCAGCGCGCAAAGGTCCACAGGCGCAGCGCGGCGCGCTCGTCGCCGGAAAGTAGTTCCTTCGCGCCGGCTTCGATCGCCCAGGCGCGATCGACTTTTCCGGTTGCGCGCGTCGAGGTGTCCGTAAAGTCGGCGTCTTCGCCGGTGCGCGCGTCGAGCAAGAGCAGATTCTGTAGCACGCTGGTTCGCTCGGGCGCGAGTTCGACTGCGCGCAGCCAATCCGCGCGCGCGGCGGCGTGGTCGTTCGATTCGGCGGCGAGTACTCCGGCTTGCACGAGCGCCTCGAAGTTTTGCGGGCGCAAGTCGAGCACGCGTTGCCACGCGCCGCGCGCCTGCGGAATCTGCTCCGGATCGGCCGCGAGTTTGCGCGCTTTCAGCGAAAGCGCGAGCGGCGAATCGGGACAGGCGGCGAGCGCTGCGTCGAGGTCGATCGCATCGGGCGCGCGCATAGCTCGGCCATGCTTCACGTAACTCCACGCGCGCGGCGCTTGCAATCCGAGCAAGGCAAGACTCAAGAGGGCGAACAGGCGTCGCGCGCCTGACCCAGTTTCGCCGTCCTCGTCGCGCGCGATCAACGCGCCCGCCGCGGCGAAGAACAAGCTCGCGCTCGCGGGATTGAAACTCAATGGCGCGCGCAGCCAGGCGTTTGCGAGCACACCGAGAACTGCAAGCGCGAGCGCCATGCGTGTGACGTCGTCTCTGCGCAGCGCGGCGAGCGCGAGCAGCGCGAGCCAGACGTTCATCGCGATCCAGGGCAAGCCGCCGAGCAGGCCGGTTTCGACGAGCGTTGTCAGCACGTCGTTGTGCGCGTGCTCCACTTCGCTTTCGACTCCGCTGCCCGCGGCGCGATTGGACTGAGCGCGTTCGGTCGCGTCGCGATAGGGCGGGAAACTGGCGCGAAATTGGCCGGGGCCGGCACCGAGCAGGGCATGATCCGCGAATAGGGACAGTGCGCGCGGAGCGATCGAGAGTCGAACGGCCAGACCGCCGATGTGGCCTTCGGCATGCGCTTGCGACTCGAGTTGCGCTGCTGACTTGGACGACGAGAAGGCGCGAGCTGTCGCCAATGAACCGGCGGCCGTGAGCGCGAAGACGCACAGGCCCAGCGCGATCGCGCGGCGATCCTTGGCGCGCAGGAAGAAGGCGATGAGCGCGCAAGCGACAAAGACCAAAGCGCCCGTGATCACCGGGGCGAGAGCCACGAAGGCCGCGTAGGCGGCGATGGCGATCAGCGCGAGCACGCGCAAACTGCCGCGCAGTGTCACGAGCAGCGCGAGCGCGGCCAAGGCGCCGAGCAGGGCTGCTTCGCTCGTCGCGCCACTGTTCTGCAGCGCGCCCTGCAATCGCGCGGAAGAGCCGGCGAGCGCCGGCACGCTCAAGGCGATCGTGATCAACAACAAACCGATCGCGAGGACGCGGCGGCCGCGCGCAGCGAGCGAAGAACCGGCGGCGAGCGTGCTCAAGCCCGCGATTCCAGCCATGACGGCGCGCGACGCGGAAAGCGTGTCGCTCGGCGAGCGCAACTGCAGAGACAAGAGGCTGACCGCGACGAAGACCGCGAACAGTGTCAACAGTGGCAGCTTCGGCCGCGGCGTGCGCGCGAGCAGCACGAGCGCAGCGGGAATCTGCAGCAGGAGCCACCAACCTGTCGCGCTCAATTCAGGCTCGAGCTGCTGCGCGAGCGTCGCTGGGTATGCGAGCCAAGCCGCGGGCAACAGCAATAACAGCGCGAGCAGAGGGTCGAGCCAGGCCATGGTGGGGGTGACGCCCGACACGCTACGAGCTTCCACGGCGTTCGAAAACGATTTGTCCCGGCTAATGGGTCAATTGCGTGCTGACCACCGCGTCGACGAAGGCCTCGCGGTCGAAGGCTTCGAGCAATTCGAGCGCCTCGCCGGTGCCGATGTAGCGCACCGGAATGCCCAGCTCCTGCTGGATCGTGAAAATGGCTCCGGCCCGCGCCGTGCCGTCGAGCTTGGCCACTATCAGCCCGCTGACCTTGACCGCGGCCGTGAATTCGCGCGCCTGGCGGATCGCGTTCTGGCCGTTGGTGGCGTCGATGACCAAGAGCACCTCGTGCGGCGCACCGCTCAGGCGCTTGGCGACCACGCGCTCCAACTTGCCGAGTTCGGCCATCAGGTTCTTTTGCGTGTGCAGGCGGCCGGCGGTGTCGAGCACGATCACGTCGACTCCGCGCGCCAGACCCTTGTCGACGGCATCGAAAGCCACCGAAGCCGGATCGGCCGCGTCGCCGCCGCGCACGAAGTCGGCGCCGTTGCGCGAAGCCCAGATGCCGAGTTGTTCCGCGGCCGCGGCGCGGAAGGTGTCGCAGGCTCCGAGCAACACAGTTTTTCCCTGCTGGCGAAAACGATGACCGAGCTTGGCGATCGAAGTCGTCTTGCCCGAACCGTTGACGCCGCAGACCAGGATCACAGTCGGTTTGTGGGCGAGAACGATTTCGCCGCCGCGCTCGTCGAGGCGCGCGATCAGGACAGCGCGCATGCGCTCGCGCACGTCGTCCTCGCCCTTGATTTCGCCGCGCTGGTGCGCGCGAGCGAGTTCCTTGGTGACTTCCAGAGCTACCGGCCCGAGGTCGGAGGTGTAAAGCAGTTCTTCGAGTTCATCGAGCAGCGCCTGGTCGATGGCGCGCCCGCCGCGGAACAATCCAGTGATGCCGTCCGACAGCGTCTCGCGCGTCTTGACCAGCTTGGCCTTGAGTCGATCGAGGAGGCCCATGGCTCAGATGTCTTCGTCGAGTTCGTCGCTGCTGACCGCGTCGCTGGGCGCGGCCACAGCGGCGTCGCTCGTGCCCTCGCCGGCCGCCGTTGCGCCCGCGACCTTGTCGACGTGGCGGGTCTTGATCTTGTCGAGGATGCCGTTGATGAAGGCACCCGAATTCGAAGTCGAGAAGCGCTTGCCGATTTCAATCGCTTCGTTGATCGCGACCTTGGGCGGAATGTCTTTGCAGTGCAACAGCTCGAACGTGGCGATGCGCAGCACGTTTCGGTCGATCACCGCCATGCGCGAGATGTCCCAGTTCTGCGCGACTTCCTGGATCGTGCGGTCGAGTTCGGCCTGCGATTCGAGCACGCCCTCGATGCGCGCTTGCGCAAACTTGCGGGCTTCCTTGTCCTGCTCCTCCTCTTTCAAGAACAAGTCGCGTTCGCCCAGCGCGGATTTTCCGCGCAGATCGACTTGGTACAGGAACTGCAGCGCGAGTTCGCGTCCTCGAGTGCGGCTCTTCATCGTGAAGTTCCGCTTTCGAGCGTGCGCGGCCCGAAGCCCGCGGGCCGTTCGCGCAGACCGATTTCGGCGGCCAGCCTGAGGGCTTCGATGGCCATGACCGCCGCGCGCGCGACCTCACGGCCCTTGTCGTGCAGACCGCCTTGTTCGGCGGGCAGCGCGCGCGCCTGCGCTTGTTCGCGCGTCTCGCAGGTCAGCACGCCGAACAGGATCGGCGTGTCAGTCTGCAGCGACGCGTTGAGAATCCCGTTGGCAGCCGCGCCGGCGATGTAACCGTCGTGGTTGGTCTCGCCCTTGAGCACCAGTCCGAAGCACAACACAGCGGCGATGTCGTCGCGCACGGCGAGGCGCCGCGCGATCAGCGGCAGTTCAAACGCTCCCGGCGCGCGCAGCTCAAAGAAGTTCTCGGGCGCGAGGCCATGGCGTTCGAGTTCGCGGCGGGCCGATGCGGCCATGCTCGCGCACAGCTCTTCGTGGTAGGACGAAACGACGGCCGCGATGCGCGTGCCCGCGGGCAGGCCGCCGACTTCGTGCGCGTCGTCGGAGATCGGGCTGGATCGGGGCTGAGCCATGTCGTTTCGAAGGAGCGAGGGCCAGGTCGGCGGAAGGCGTCCCGCAGCTGGCTGCGGATCGCGGTGGACGAAGAGTGTAGCAGGCCGGCGCCCGGACGGAAAACGGGCGCTACTGCACCGCGGCAAAAAGATCGCGCGTGGTTTTCGATTCGGCCATGCGCGACATCAGCCGCTCCCAGCGTTTGGAAAGCGAAGCCTCGCTGAGACCTAGGCGCGCGGCGAGTTCCGTGCGATCCATGTCCTCCAGACCCAGGTGCACGACCAGCGCGCGATCGTCCTCGTCCAGGCCGATCGTCCAGCGCGCGAACAATTTCAGGCCTTCGTCGCGGGCCACGCGGCGCGTGATCGCGGTGGCGGTGTCAGGAACTTCGGCGAGCCGGCGCAGCCTGGCGCTCTCGCCCGCGCCGCCGCCGAGCGTGTCGCTGCCGCGCAGCGCGCGAAAAGACTCGAGCAGCACGTTCTTGGCCACGCTGAAAATCCAGCGCCGGAACGATTCGCTTTCCAGGTCCGAAGCGCTGTAGGCGCGCCAGGCGCGATACCAGACTTCTTGCACCACGTCCGAAGGATCGACCAGCCCACGCATCTGCGGGCGGATCTTGATCTCGGCCCAGGTGTAGAGACTGGGCGCGATCGCCTCGTAGAGCTCCTGGAAGCGCGCCGATTGTTCGTCGCGGCGCGGATCGTTCGGCGCTGGGTCCTTGGCAACCTGATCCACGTTGCCGAGCGTACCACCAACACGGCCCGGGCGGCGAGCGCGCGGGTCATCCGGCCCATGCACCCCGTATCATGCAGGGCATGGCCTCAGGGGATCCCTCGGACGACGCAGCCGTCTTCGATTTCCTGGATGAGTTTTTGCGCGATCTCGAGCGCGGGACGCGCCAGCCTCTGACCCATTATCTGGCGCGCTACAAGGGCCACGAAGAAGCCGTGGCCGGCGAGTACTTCGCCGAACTCGAGCGCGCCGGACTTTCGGTGGCGCAGCAGGCTGCGAGCGTTTCAGCGGCCAATGCCGCCGAGCTCCAGCAAGATCCACAGCGCGTCGGGCCCTATCGATTGCTGCGCGAACTCGGCCGCGGCGGTCAGGCGGTCGTGTGGCTCGCCGAGGACACGCGCATCGCGCGCCAGGTGGCGCTGAAACTCTTGCCCGCTGAATTCGCCGCGCTCAGCCAAGAGCGTCGGCGACGGTTGCAGCGCGAAGCCGAAGTCATCGCGCGCCTGGACCATCCCTGCCTATGCGCTGTGCTCGATGCGCGTATCGACGGCGATCGACCGTACATCGCGATGCGATTCGTCGACGGCTCCACTTTGGGAGAGTGGATTTCGCGCGCGCGCGAAAATCGGCGCGGCGAGCGCGACGGCGCGGCGAAACGCGAAGGCCCGATCCAGATGGCGCCGCGCAACACGCTCGAGCTGGCCGGCCTCCTGATGTACTTCGAGCGCGCCGCGCGCGCCTTGCACGCGGCCCACGAAGTCGGCGTCGTGCACCGCGACGTCAAGCCTCAGAACCTGATGGTCGCGCGCAGCGGCGATCCGGTGCTGCTCGACTTTGGTCAGGCCCGCGACGAGACCTCGGACAGCTTTGAGTTGACGCGTTCGGGCGACGTGCTCGGGACGCCGGCCTACATGTCGCCCGAGCAGATTCTTGGGAAACGCGACGGCGTCGATCGGCGCTCGGACGTCTGGTCCCTGGGCTCGAGTCTCTACGAAGCGCTGACGCTCAAGCGCGCCTTCGAGGCCGAAAATGTGCCGGCGTTGTTCATGGCGATCCGCGGCGCCGTGTTGCCGGATCCGCGTGCGTTGAATCCGGCCTTGCCTACGGACTTGAGTCTCGTCGTCGCCACGGCGCTCGAGAAGGATCCAGCGCGGCGCTATCAGACGGCGCTCGATTTCGCGGAGGACCTGCGGCGCGTGCGCGAATACGAACCGGTACGCGCAAGACCGCCGAGCGCGTGGCGAGTGTTTCGCGGCTGGTTTCAGCGCCATCCGGCGATCGCGTATTCGACGCTGGGTTCGATCGTCGCGCTGTCGATCGGTCTGGCGAGCAGTCTGTACTTGTTGTCCGAGAAGAATCGCGTGCTCGGCGAGAAGGACATCGAGGTGTTCAACAAGAACATCGCGCTCGAGAACGCGCTCGGCCGGCACCTGGGACAACGCGCGGATGCGCTGCTTGTGGAGGATCCCGCCTTCGCGCTCGCACTGGGCATCGAGGCGGTTGAACGGGCGCCTGTCTACCAGACCCGTGCTTCGTTGTTTCGCGTGCTCGAGGCGTGTCACCTGCGCAGCTTGATCGACGGCTCGCCCGCGCACCGCGCGCTGGACTTCTGCGTTTCTCCCGACAGCGGCAGTGTCGCCATCGGACTCGACGACGGCGCAGTGCGCTTGTGCGCGTTGGAGACCGGCGAAACTTTGCTCACAGTTCCAGGCGAGCGCATGGAAGTACGCGCGGTAAGTTTCTCAGCCGACGGCAGCGGGCTGGCCTTTGTCGCCGCGGATGAACTCGCGCGTGTGGCCCACGCGCACAGCGGCAAGATTGTCGCGGAGTTTCCGCTGCAGCCTGGCGAAGCGCGCGCGATCGAATACTGCGCTGACGGCGCGCGGGTGCTTGCGCTGTCGGATGGCGGACTTGTTTGTGCAAGCGCCGGCGACGGCGCAGTGCACTGGAAATGGAGCCTGCCCGAGGACGCGCCCTCCGATCGCGAAGCGAGGTTTGCGGTTCACTCGGGTGTCGGACGTGCGCTGGTCTGGTGTACAACCCGGCGCAAGCTCGAGTCGTCGCGAGCTTGGCTGCTCGACGTTTCCAACGGCGCCGTACTGCGGACGCTCGACACCAGCGGCGCATTCGCCTCGGCCGAATTCCGTCGCGACGGCTCTGCTTTCGCAACCGGCTCGGACAACAGCAAACTTTGCCTGTGGCGTTCCAAGGACGGCGAGCTGGAGCGTCAGTTCGACAACCTCGGCCCCGGCAAGGTCGCGAGTCTCGTGCGTCTGTCCCCAGACGGCCTGCGCATGCTCGCCTTGCTCGACGACGGTCAGGAATCGCGCGCATGGATCGTCTACACCGCGAGCGGTGCCGCGGTTCCGATCGGCAGTCCCGGTGTGCGCGTCCTTCACGCCGCGTTCAGCCCCGATGGAGAGCGGCTGGCCACGGTCGGATCCGACATGGTCGTGCGGCTGTGGGGCGGGAGCGACAACCACGCCGAAGAGAGTTTTCGCGGCCTTTTCGCGCCGCGTGAGATCGCTTGGACTCCCGATGGCCGGCGCCTGGTCACCAGCGCCATCGGCGCGACCGTGTCCGTTTGGTACGCCGGTACGCGCCCGGATGTCTACGCGCTGCGCGCCGCCGGAAGTCGCATCTATGCGACACGCTATTCTCCCGACGGCGAGCGCGTCGTGGTCGCATCCGAGGATGGACTCGTGCGCGTGTGGGCCACCCCGAGCGGTGATTCGGTCGCGGCCAATCGCGACGGGCCGCAGCCTGGACAATTCTTGTTCAGCCTGCGCCACGGCGCAGCGGTACGCGACGCAGTCTTCTCGCCCGATGGAACACTGATCGCCAGTGCGAGCGACGACGGCAGCGCGCGGATCTGGAGTGCGGCGGATGGAAAGCCCGCTGCAGTGCTCGTCGAGGGTCAGTCGGCGCTTGCGGAATTGGCGTTCAGCGGCGACGGCGTTTACGTCGCGGTCCGCACGCGCTTGGGCAAGGTCTTTCTCTGCGATCCGCAGGGTGTGCGATCCGCGCGCGAACTCGACACGGAATCACCCGTGACCGCGATGGTCTTGTTGCCGGGTCGGGCGGAGCTGGTCACCGGACACGCCGAGAATCTGATCCAGAGATTCGCCGCCATCGATGGCTCGCGCATCGAGCGAAGGGTGTGGGAGAATTCGAAACCAGAGGCGCCCAAGGGCGTGCTCGCCCTCGCTGCTCGCGCCGATGGCAAGGAGATCGCGGTTGCCTGCGAGGAGGGCGTCGCCCTGCTCTTCCCGGTCGGCTCCGAAGAGAGCTTGCGCCTCACGGTCGTCAAGGCGCGCTCGATCGAATACAGCCTCGACGGCACGCGACTGCTGGTCACGGGCAGCGGCGGCCGGAGCGCGTTGCGATTGCTGGACCTCGATGCCGTCCGGCTGGATGTCGCTCGGCCCAAGACCGGCGAGAAGCGCAGCAGCCGAGTGGGGGAGATCGGGCAGCGCGTGCTGCACACTGGCGATGTCACCGGCGGTTCGTTCAGTCCGGATGGGCACTGGGTCATCACCACCGCGACCGATGGCGACGCCTACGTTCGCGATGCACGCAACGGCATGCTCTTCGCGCATTTTCCAGGCCGCGGTCGCGCTTGTTTCGCTGGCGCGATCAGCCCAGGGCCTGGGTCGGCGCGCGCCATGTTCGCGTTCGAGGATGGAACTGTCTGGATCTGGCCGCTTGACCCCCTGCCCGCTGCCATCGCGCGTCAGCCGCGCCTGCCCCAAGAGCTCCTGCAACTGCTAGTAAAGCGCGAACAGGAGATCGCACTGCCCCTCGACTATGAGCCGCGCCCGGCGGCCCGGCGCTGAATCGGCCGGGAAAGAAAGAATCTGTGGGATTGTTGTCGTTTGCAGGGCGGTCGTTTCACGGAGGGTTGATGCCGGCGGGGATTCCCGCCGCCCGGATCCGTCAACCCCCTGAAAGAGAACGAGGTTCTCATGCAATTCTCCCACACTCCCGCGTCCCCTCACCGGCTTTCGAAGCTCGCCTTCGGAGCGCTGGCCGTGCTTTCGTTTTCAGGCGCTGCCCGCGCGCAGGCCACCGCGCTGGTCAACTTCTCCATTGATTGGCACGGGCCCACGGTCGGTTTGCCCGACAGCGCCTTCGGCTTCCCGATCACGGAGGGCGACATTCTCCGGGCCGCGCCGGGCATGCCTGCCTTTGGGCCCCTGGCCCTCCCGGCCATCCAGTACAGCGCGGGCTTCGCGCCTGTCCCTGGACTTGGCCTGATGTTACACGCGCCCTGCGTCGGCCATCCCGGCGGAACTCCCTGCGTGGTCGAAGTTGACGCGCTCGACTACGGCCGCTCGGCGATGGTCGTGCCCGGTACGCCGTTCAAGGGCCAGCTGATGTTCTCCGTCGATCGCTTCGCGGCGGGCGGGGGACCGATGCCGCCCTGCGTTGCTTCCGAGAGCGCGCCCGGTGTCTTCGAAGCCAGCGCCGACGTCTTCGTGGGCCTAGGTCTGATCGCCGGCCCGCTGCCGCCCTTCGCGGCGCCGATGCCCGGCAACAGCGCGGTGATCGACGGCAATGGCCTGATCTCCGGCAGCGGCTTCACACAGAAGGGCGTCGGCCTGCGCGAGCCTAATCCTCCGGGTGGCGGGCCCGTGGCTCCGGGCGACAATCTTGACGCGCTGGCGATCGGCTTTCTGCCGGGCCCGCTTGGGTTTCCGCCTGCCGGTATCTGGTTCTCGCTCGATTCAGGCTTCATGGATCCGCTGAGCGGTGTGCCCAATACGGGCTCGGCCATTGCCCATGGATTCCTCGGCGGCGATGTCCTGCATTCGATGGTTCCGGGCGGTCCGCCCATGCTCTACGCACCCGCGCCCGTGCTGGGACTGAATCTGATCGGCGGGATCGACGCGGACGACCTCGATGCGCTGGTCATCCACGAAAACGGAATCGCCGGCTATCAACCGTCGATCGTGCCCAACGATTGGGCGGCTGGCGCAGGTACCGACATGCTGCTCTTCAGCGTGCGCCGCGGCTCGGCGGTCATCGGCATGCCCGACAGCATCTTCGGGATTCCGGTCTGCGAGGGCGATGTGCTGACGACACCTCTGCCTGCTGCGTTCGGTGGAGTCTCGCCCTTCCCCGGCATCTACATCGCGGCCGAAAACCTCGGTCTTGCCACGCTGCGCTTGCCTGCGCCGGCCGTCGGATTTTCGTCGGATCTCGACGCGCTCGAGATTCCAGTCGCAGCGCTCTACGACTGCAACGGAAACGGACTCGAGGATGCCTATGACATCGCCACCGGAACACCGGACGTCAACAAGAACGGAATTCCCGACAGCTGCGAGCTGATCGCGACCTCCTACTGCTTCTGCCCGGCGCCGCTGGGGCCTTGCGGCAATCATGACGCGACCGCCGGCTGCAGGAACTCCACGGGAGTCGGTGGTTTGCTTTCGGCCAGCGGAAGCTCGAGCGTCGCGATGGACAATCTGGTCCTCACCAGTTCGCAGCTGCCTCTCAACAAGCCGGCGTTCTTGCTGCAGGGCGGCAGCACTGTGCCTCCGACACCGTTCTTCGACGGACGGCGTTGCGTCGCCGGGCCGCTCTTCCGCCACGCTCCGTCCAACACGGGGCCGGCGGGGATCGATACCTACGGACCGGGTCTGGCGGCCTACACGGTGGCGAACTTCGGGCCACCAGGTTGGATCCTTCCCGGAGGCGTCTGGTACTTCCAGTACTGGCATCGCGACACGGCCGCGCCCTGCGGAACCCACGCCAACCTCACGAACGCTGTGAAGGTCACCTTTACGCCCTGACCGCGAGGGGCGGGACTCCAGCGTGAGCTGGGGCCTCGAAAAGGGCGGAGGCCGCCCGATCAGGCCTCCGCCCGACCTCTTTTCACTCATCGATCCTTCGATTGTCACTGCCCAGCCTTGCCTCGAGCGGTTCTGATGGAACCGCAAGCGCTAGGCGCCGTCTAACTTCAGCCGCACTCTCCCCCGAGGTCCCCATGTTGCGCCCGCTCAAGATGCTCAAACTTTCTGGACTCTTGTCCAGCGCCGCACCGCTTGGCTTCGTGGCGCTTGCCACGCAGGCGACCCCTGCCCAGGATCCGATCACCTTCTCGGTCGATTGGAAGGGACCGACGATCAATCGGGCCGCGACAGGGAGCGGTGTGAGCATCACCGAGGCCGACCTGATCAATCCGGCCCTGGGCGTGCCGACCCTCGGGACTCAACCGGCGCCGCGCATTCGCTACACGGGTGCCATGCTCGGATTGCAGCAATACGCGAACTGCCTAGGCCACATCCCGGGCACGCCCTGCGGCATCGAAGTGGACGCGTTCTCGGAAGGTACGGACGAGAAGTTCCGCTCCTCGCCGATGCTGCCCGGACGACTTTGGTTCTCGGTCGACGAGTTTGCAGTCGGCGTGCCGGGCTTTGCGGGATTCGCGCAGGTCTCCACCGAAGGCCCCACGGGCGATGTGAGCGCCGACCTGTTCACCGATCGCGGGCTGCCGCCCGGCCCGCTCGCGCCTGGTGTCATCCTGCACGCGAACGTCGGTGCGATCGACGGCAATGGACTGCCCAATGCGGTGACGGGCTTCATCTATCCAGGTCTCGGACTCGTGGAACCAAATCCGGCCACTCCCGGGCCGTTGAATGCCGGCGACAACATCGATGCGCTCGACATCGGCGGCGCGCCGACGTTTCCGGCCGGAGGAGTTTTCTTTTCCCTCGACGGGGGCTTCTTCGATTCGCTGGCCCAGGTCCCGAACTCGAACTCGGCCGCGTTGAACGGCGCTAATTTCCGGCCTGGTGACGTGCTGCGCACGGCGGCGCCGGGCACGACGCCGGCACGCTACGCGCAGGCCCCGCAACTTGGCCTGGACGTGTTCGGTCCGGGCACCGATGACATCGATGCGTTGATTCTCGTCGAGAACGGCGACGGTGTCTTTCAACCGAGCCAGGCCGACTACGACTGGTCGGGTCCTGGCGCGGCCGTCGACATGCTCATGTTCTCGGTCCGGCGCGGTTCGCAAGTGATCGGCCAGCAGGACAGTATCTTCAACCTTCCGATCGAAGCCGGCGACATCCTGGTTCCGCCGCGCGCAGGGAGTCTTTTCCCCGGGATCTGGATCGCGGCCGAGAATCTCGGGCTGCAGACCTCGCGCTCGGGAACGCCGGGGACGGAAGGCGACGACCTCGACGCGCTCGACCTGACCAAGCGGCCGTACTACGACTGCAACCACAACGGCATCGAAGACTCGGTCGACATCGCGGTCGGTTCGTCGATGGACGCCAACAACAACGGCATCCCGGACGAGTGCGAAGACGACAAGATGCGCTACTGCTTCTGCCTGACGGACTACGCGCCCTGCGGCAACGGCGATGGATATCCGGGCGCGAACGGCGGCTGCCGCAACTCCACGGGAGTCGGTGCCGAGATGGCGGCCGGCGGTTCGACGAGCGTGGCGCTGGACGACATGACACTCGACATGACTCGCCTGCCCTTGAACAAGCCGGGCATCCTGATCATGTCGCCGAACGCCGACACGCCCGCGATCTTCGGCGACGGCGTGCTGTGCCTGAGAGCTCCGGTCTATCGCTACTTCGGCATGAATTCAGGGCCGTTCGGGAACATGTCGTTTGGGCCTGGCCTGATCAACTACGCGAACACGCACCTGCCGCCACTAGGGCACGTGACGCCGGGCTCGAGCTTCCACTTCCAAGGCTGGTTCCGCGATCCGGCCGGGCCTTGCGGGACGGGCAAGAACTTGACCAACGCGATGCGGATCAATTTCCTGCCCTGAGTTGACGCGCACCAAAAGCGAGCGACGCCGAATTGTCGCTCAGACGGATGCAGGGGCCGGCTTTTCGGCGATCTGCGCCGGCAACTTGCCCATGCGCCAGCGAACCACGCGCGCGGCGAATGCAATACGCAGGTCGTCGAGCATCGCGTAGGCGAGCGGCACGACCCACAATGTCGAGATCGTAGACACGCTCAAGCCGCCTGCAACGCAAGTCGCCAGCGCACGGTAGTCGATGCCTTCGCCCGGCGGCTCGGTCAGTGCCATCGGCAGGAGTCCGACCACAGTCGTCAATGCAGTCATCAGGACAGGTCGTACGCGATTCGCGCTGCCTTCGAGAATCGAGAGCGTGCGATCGACGCCCTGGTTGCGCAGTTGATGGATGCGGTCGATCAGCACGATTCCGTGGTTGACGACCACGCCGACCAGGATGATCACGCCGATCCAGCCGATCGAATCCATGGCCGTATGCGTCACGTACATCGTCCACAGTGCGCCGACGATCGCGAATGGAATGGTGAAAAGGATCGAGATTGGCAGCAGGAACGATTCGGACAGCACGCCCATCAATAGGAAGACGAGCACGATCGACAGAAGCAGCGCCGAGTAGATCTCTTTCATCTCCGAGTCCTGCCGTGCGCTGACAAGGTCGTCTTCCATGACGGAATAGCCGCGCGGGAATTCGATGCCTCCCAGGGCTGCCAGCCCGAGGTCTGAGAGTTCGCGTTGCCGCAGCGGATCGTCGACGCGTGCCGTGATCTGGAACGAAGTCTTGCCGTCGACACGTTCGATCGTGCGGCTCGCGCGCGCGTATTCGATCGTGGAGAAGGTCGAGAGTGGAACCGCGCTGGTCGCAGCGCGTACTTCCAGGTCGCGCAAGGTCGACAGTCCGGCCGTGCGCTCGGAGTCGTACTCGATGATCAGCGGCACTTCGCGTCCCGGCTCCTGGAAGCGCGGCAACTGCCAGCCGCGCAGGGCCCAGGCCACGTTTTGCAGAGCGTTCTGGGGCGAGACGCCCATCATGCTGGCCAGGTCGGAGTCGAACACGACGCGCACCTGCTCCGGCGCGGTCGCCAGCGGCGACTTGATGTCTTCCAGGCCGGGGAGCGCCTCGAGAATGCGCACGGCTTCTTGGCCCAGGCGCGACAGTTCTTCTGATTCCGGCCCGACGAGCCGGAAAATGACGAGATTGCGATTGCGTGCCTGGTCTCCGTCGTCGCCGCCGATGTGCAGCGTGTGGCCGGGGCGCGCTTGGAGATGCTTGCGCAGGTCCTCGATCACGAGGTCGTGCTGTTCCTTCGTGCGCTGACCGTCCCAGTACGCATCGACTCGGCCACCGTCCTTGTTGAAGCGGCAGGCCATGTGCTGGAAGCCATACTGCAGCTTGCGCTCGTTGAAGAACTGTTCGTAGTGGGCCAGCTCGGCCTCGGCCTGCTTGAGCGTGAAGTTGTTTTCAAGTTCGACCTCGACGCGCACCCGGCCGGAGTTTTCGTCCTCGCCGAATGCGGCCATTTTCATGTTCATCTGCGGGATGACCACGGAAACGAGCACGAGCGTGGCGACGACGCTGGCCCAGAAACGATTGCCAAGCGTCCACTGGAGCAGGGACTGATTGAGGGCGACCGCGCCGTCGACGATCCCGGTCGCCGCCGGTCGCCAGCGCGGCGGAGGCGCGGGCACTGCGTTCGAGCGCGCGGCCCAGTGCCGAACGCCGATCGCGACAAGCAGCACAGCAAGTAGCGCCGCAGCAGCGAGCGTGGCGAGCGCGGCGGGGAGTCCTGCGCCCAGAAAGCCTCCCGAAGCGCGACCTGTGATCGAAGCGAATTGCGCAGCCAGCTCTGAACCTTGAACGACCTCGTTCGCTCGCCAGCCTGCGATCGCGAGGATCGCAAGCAGCAAAGTCCAGCGCGCGGCACTGGCGTTCGCGTCCTTGTATCGGCGCTGCGGGCCGATCGAGACGACGAAGAGCAGGAGCAGCGTGGCCAGAGCCAGTAGCGCAAGCGGGATCAAGCGTCCGCTCAGCGGGCCGCCTGATGTGCTTGCAGTGAGCCTGATCAGCTGAGCGCCCAGCTGCGTGCCTTGAAAAATCTCGCGCGCGAGCCAGCCGGAAATCAGCAGGATCGCAACACCTTGCAGTGAGCTGAACCCCGCCAACAGGATGCGGTTCAGCTTGTGAAGCAAAACCACGGCGGCGAACGAGAGCATGCGCAGCAACGCGAGCACGAGACCTAGCAGTTGCGATGGGACCGCTGCGATCGGAGCGATCTTGCTCGCGAGCCATTCGGTGTAACGATGCCTGGGGACGAGCACGCGCGCAGTGATCGCTGGCAAGAAGATCATCGCGACCACGAGGCTCGCCACCAGCGAAACGCACAGTGGCAGGCCGAGTGCGCCGAACATGATGCGCAGCACGGGATTCTCGCTCATGAAAATCATCGGCAGGAACACGACCACTGTCGTCAGCGTGGAAAGCACCACGGCCAAGGCGACTTCGCGCGTGCCCGTCGCTGCGGCATCCATCGGCGCGAGCCCCTTGTTGCGCAGGCGCGTGATGTTCTCGACCACGACCACGGCGTTGTCCACCAGCATGCCCATGGCGAGCGTGATGCCCGCCATGGTCAGCACATTGAATGTGCCTCCAGTGAAAAAGACCCAAGCGATCGCGATCAGCACCGAAAAGGGAATTGCCAACGCCATGCACATTGTCAGGCGCACGCGCGGCAGGAACAGAAAGAGGATCACGATCGAAAGCAGCCCGCCCTCGAGCGCCGAATGGCGCAGCTGACCGACGGAGTTCTGGATGAACTCGCCCTGGTTGAAGAAGACCAGGAATTTGAATTCGCCCTCGAGCCTTGGATCCGCCTGCAGTTCATCCAGCGTTGCCTTCACCCGATCGCAGACTTCGATCACGTTGGCCTGGGCTTCCTTCTGGACCTCACCGAAGTAGGCATAGGTGCCGTCCATGCGGAACAGGCGATCGCGTACGCTCTTGGCGTCGATGACGCGGCCGATGTCGCCGAGCACCAGTCCGCCATCGAGCGGATAGGCGGCGATCTCCGCTTTGGTCTTGAAGCGCATGTCGCTGCGCAGGAGCACCCGCCGACCGCCATCCGTGACTTCGCCCATCGGCATCGCGAAGTTGTCCGCCGAGAGGCGGGCGATCAGCGCGCCGAGGTTCAGTCCGGCCGCGCGCACGCGGTCTTCGTCCAATTCGATGCGCACGGAGTCATCGAGCACGCCCCACAGTCCAAGTCGTCCGATCCCGTCGACGGCCTCGAGCCTGCGCTTGATCACAGTGTCGATCAGGAAGTCGGTCCGCGGCGAGTCGCCCGGATGCAGCATCGCGAAGAACATGACCGGCATGTCGGAGTTCGACCACGACCAGATGCCGATCTCCCGCACAGTACTCGGCAACTTCGGACGCGCTCGTTCGATGCGGTCGCGAATCTCCGCCTTGGCCAAGTTCATGTCCGTGTCGGCGTCGAAGCGCACGGAAATGCCGACCTGTTCGTCGGAGGACGTCGAAGAGATGCTGCCGATGCCCGCGATCGTGCGAATTTCCTCCTCGAGAATGCGCGCGACCTGTTCTTCGTTTTCTTCCGCGCTGGAGCCTGGATGAATCGCGTAGACCTGCAGGCCGGGTTCGACGATGCCGTCCGGCATCATCTGCATCGGGATGCGCACGTAGGCGATCGTGCCGATCACCATCAGTGTCACGAACAGGACGAGCAGCGTGACCGGATGGCGGACCAGGCCGGCGAAGAAGCCCGTATCGATCAGCGTGGTTTCGCCGTGTTCGTTCTGCATGGGACTAGACCGCCGCGCGTTCGCCCTTGCGATAGACCAGATAATAAACAGCCGGGATCACAATCAGGGTCAAGAGCGTCGAGACCGACAGTCCCGCGATCACGGTGATCGCCATGGGCGCTCGGATCTCGGCCCCTTCACCCCCGGAAAGCGAAGCAAGGAAAGGCAGTTTCTCGAGCCAGCCGGTCATCGGAAGCAATCCCAGCACGCTGGTCGCCATCGTCATCATGATCGGCCGCAGTCGCGTCCCCCCGGCTTCGATCAGAGCTTCGGCCACACCCATGCCCGCCGTGCGTTGCTGGTTCACGCGGTCGATCAGCACGATTGCGTTGTTGACGACGATGCCCGCGAGCAGGATCACACCGAGGAAGACGGTCACCGAGATCGGAACCGAGAGCGCTTCCAGCGTGAAGACCACGCCGACCAAGGCCAGCGGCACCGTCACGAGAACGATCAGCGGCTGCAGCAGCGACTCGAACTGGCAGGCCATCACGACGTAGACCAGGAAGATCGCGAGATAGAGCGCGAAGCGCAAGCTCGACTGTGCATCGTCGAGCTCGCGTTTCTGGCCGCCGAGCTGCACGGTCACGTCCTCGGGCGGTGTCATACCGGCCAATTCCAGTTCGATGTCGCGGTTGAGCTGCCCGAGATTCAGTCCGGCGCCCGCTGCGGTCACGAGGATCGCGCGAGTGTTGCCCATGCGCCGGATTTCCGCGGGGCCTTGCACGCGTTCGATGCTGGCCACGGAGCGCAGTTCGACCGGCGTCGCGGCACCCGGATTGACCACCAGGTCGAGAACCTGGTCGAGGCTGGCCAGCAGGACTTCGTCGCCCTGCACGCGCACGTCGATCTTCTCCTCGCCTTCGTCGAAGCGCGTGCTGACGTTTCCGAGCACCTGATCGCGCACCAGCTTCGAAACCTGATCGAGGTCGAGTCCGTACTGCAGCGTCTTCTCGCGGTCGAAGGTCACGCGCGCTTCAGGATGGCCCGGTCGAATCGTCGTGCGCACGTCTTCGATCCCGGGGACCATGGAAACGAGCTTGAACACTTGAGCCGCGACGACTTCCATCTTCCCGAGATCGTGCCCGAGGATCTCGACTGTGATCGGCGCATCCAGTGAGAACGGCGTCGGCCTGCGTACGTCGATCGAACGCACGGCCGGATCCGCCGCCACGATGCCGCGCGCTTTGGCCAGCAGGCGCTCCTCGCCACCGTTGGCCGCAGCCGTGGGATCGAGGCGAACGGTCAGTCGCGCGGTGTGCTTGCCCTCGATGTCGCGCGTCAACGTCTCCTTTTCAACGCCGACGGTGAGCGCCGTCGTCTGCACACCGGGCAAGCTACGCACGCTTTGCTCCAGCTTCGACATGACCGTTTCGGTTGTCTCGAGCGGAGTGCCCACGCCCAGCGTGGTGTACAGCGTGAACTCGCCCTGCTGCATCTCAGGCAGGAGCTCGACGCCCAGATGCGGAATCCGCCACGCAGCCAGGACCGAGAGCGAGACGGTGATCGCCACGACGAGCCAGGGCGCGCGCAGTGCCTTGCGGATCGCCGCGGGATAGGCGCGCTCGACGCTGCCCCACAGGTACTCGAAGACGAAGTGGAAGGGCTTGAGAATCCAGCCCAGCAGCCAGCCCGTGCTCTTGAACAGCGCTCCGGCGAGGAATGTCAGCGCGCCGAGGGACCACAAGAGGCCGCGGCCCAGCACGAGCAGGGCGTTGGGAACCAGTGTGCCCCATGACCAGGCGAGGTCCGCTGTCAGCGGAGTGGCCAGTGCGACTCCCGCACCAAGTCCTTCCTTCGAGAGCCAGACGCGCGAGGCGAGCATCGGGATCAGGGTGATGCCGACGCCCAGTGAAATCACCTGCGACCAGACCACGGTGACCGCCTGGTCGCCGAAGATTTGGCCCGCGATGCCGTGCACGAAAACGATCGGAGCGAAGACCGCGACGGTGGTCAGGGTCGACGCGGTCACCGCGCCGACGACCTCCGAGGTTCCGCGCATCGCGGCTTGGCCGATCGAATCGCCCTCCTTGCGACAGCGCGCGATCGACTCCAGGACCACGATCGAATTGTCGACCAGCATCCCAGCGCCCAGTGCCAGGCCGCCCAGCGACATGATGTTCAGCGACACGTCCGTCATGAACATCGGCGCGAACGTCGCGACCACCGAGATCGGGATCGTGATGCCGATGATGACCGTGCTCGTAGCGTTGCGCAGGAATACCCACAGCACGGCGATGGCCAGGATGGCGCCGAAGAGGGCCGAGCTCTTGACGTCGTCGACCGCGGCTTTGATGAACGTCGACTGGTCGCTGAGCAACTCCATGCGCGCTTCGTCGCGCAGGCGCCAGGCCAGGAAGTCCACCTTTTCGCGCTCCTCGATCGTCAGCGAATTCGCGCGCTTGCCGCGCTCTGAAAAATCCTTGGCGGCCGCCTGCGCGGCGTCGTCGCCGAAGAGCTTCTGCTTGACGCTTGCGGCAAGCTCGACGATGTTCGAGCCGGCTTCGCGATAGATCGCGATCTCGACGGCTTCGGATCCCGAGAGCGTCGTCACGACCTCGCGTTCGGCATGCGTGCGCTCGACGGTCGCCACGTCGCGCACTCGAATCGTCGCATCGCCGCGTCGCTCGAGCGCCAGCTCCTCGATCTCGTGCACGTCCTTGAACTCGTTGAGCGTGCGCACGAGGTACTCGGTCGAACCCTCGCGGATCATTCCGCCCGACGCGTTGATGTTCTCTTGGGCCAGTCGCGCGGCGAGTTTCGCCGGGTCGAGTCCCTGCGCCGCCATCTTGAACGGATCGTTGCGGACGCGAATTTCCTCGATCAGGCCGCCGCGAATTTGGACCGCGGCGACGCCTCGCATGCCCTCGAGCTCGCGCTGGATGCGGTTTTCGGCGATCCAGCGCAGTTGGATCAACGCGTTGTCGCGTTCGAACTTGCCGGCGCGATTCTCGGGCAGCGAGAGTCCGATGCGCAGGATCGGATCGAGATTGGGGTCGTAGCGCAGAATCAGCGGACGTTCGGCTCCGTCGGGCAGGAACACGCCGTCGAGCTTGTCGCGCACGTCCTGCACCGCGAAGGCCATCGCCGTGCCCCAGTCGAAATCGAGCACGATGTCGGAAGTCTCGGCGCGCGAGATCGAAGTCGAGCGTACCAGGCGCGGCAGTGTCGAAAGTGCTTCCTGAATGCGTTCAGAAATACGGTCCTCGATGTCCTCGGGAGCCGCGCCCTTATAGGTGGTGCGCACCGTCATCGTCGGGTAGCTGATTTCCGGCAGCAGATCGACGCGCAGCTTGCCGAAAGCGACGAAGCCGAAGACAGCGATTGCGACGATGAACATCGTGATCGCGACCGGCCGCTCGACGACGAAGGCCAGCCGGCCCTTGGCGCGCTCGGCATGCGGGGTGGCGCTCGTGGGCGACGGAACTTCGACAGGGTTCACGCCTGGAACCTACTGCCCGCCGCCTGAGGCAGGCTGCGCGGGTGCGTTCGATTCCGCGGGAGCGGCCGTAGGCTTGCCCGCACCCTCGCCGGCCACTGCCTCAGCAGCAGGATCGACTGCTCGCGTTTCGATTTCGTTCGTGGGAGCTGCGTGTCCGTCGCTGCGTGCAGTGGCCTCGGCGATCGCACTCGGTTTCGGTACGTCGGCGATCTCGCCATCGTCCGCGACGGAAACCTCGCCGCCGTCCTCGAGATCCCGGTTCCCGACGACCACGACGGATTCGCCAGGCTTCAATTGTGCGCCGGCGAGCGGAGTCACTTCGAGCGTTTCGCCATCGGCCAGGCCTTCGCTGACGACGACGCGCACGGCCTTGTTGTCGCGGACGACGAAGACCATGTTCAGATCGCCCTCGCGCCGCAAGGCCCGCTTGGGGACTACCAGCACCGCGGCCCGGCGTTCCGTGATGATCTCGAGGCGCACCAGCATTCCCGGAAGCAGGCCGAGACCCCTCTCCCCCTCCGCCGTTCCGTTCAGGCTCGCGGTCACCCGGAAATTGCCGGACTGCGGATCGATGGTCGGGGCGATGCGCAAGATCGCGCCCTTGAAGCGCTTGCCCGGCAGCGCCTCCGCGCTCGCGAACAACTCGACTTCGGCCGAGCGTGGGCTCTCACCCGGCTGCGCGGACGGCGCATCTGAGTTGGCAAGCTTGCTCATGAACATTCCGAGTTCGCGTTGTGGGCGATAGAAAACTACACGCAGGTGCGCGGGATCGGTGAGCGTGAACGCGCTCGTCGCTACGTTGATCGTGTCACCGACCTTGATGTTGCGCGCCGCGAGGACCCCTGCGAACGGCGCGCTGATGTTCACGTTCTCGAGATTCAGTCGAGCGCGGTCAAGCGTCAGTTGGGCCCGACGGGCCGCGGTTTTCGCGTTGTCCTGCTCCAGCCGTCCGCGCTCGACGGCAAGTGCGGCGTTGTTCGTCTCGGCGAGCGCGTTGTCGCGGGCAAGCCGCGAAGCGTCGAGGTCCTTGGGTGAGAGCAGCGCAGGCCGATCGGGGCTGGCTTGGGAGATCGCCACGTTGCGATCGAAGTCGCGCTGGATCTGGTCGTAGCTGCGCTTGGCGGTCGCCAGTTTCGCTTCGGCTTCGCGCCGGCTGAGGTCGAGCCTCGGCTCAGCCGAGCGCGCCTCTTCCAAGGCCACCTCGGCGTCGGAAACAGCGATTGCGAGTTCGCGCGGGTCCATCCGAGCCAGGATCTGGCCAAGCGTGACAATCCCACCCTCCTCGACAAATACTTCGGTCACGATGCCGGCGGAGCGCGGGGTCACCTCCACCTGATGCTCGGACTCGACCCGCGTGGTCGTTTCGAGGATGCGCAGCATCTCGCGGCATACGACCGGCTCGACCCGCACCCTGGCCGGATCGCGCTTCTTGATCGTTGCGGCTTCGATCGACCCCGACTCGGCGGGGGACTTTCTGCAGGCGACGAGAGCGGAGACAAGCAGCGCAACGGTTGCCAATCGCGAAGCGTTGGTCATGGGGGGGAGACGGCGGTGCTTGGGACGGGGGAGCAGCGATCAAACGGGCGCGCGCGGGTGACTTCGGTCTGCCTACTTTGCGAGTCTGCGCCGATTCAATCGCGATCGCTAGACTTCGCTGATGCGCACTCCCCGCGAGGTCCTTTTCGAGATCCTGGCTCGCGTCGAGCCGATCGCTCAAGGCGAACTCGCGCCATTGGAACAAGCTCCGGGCCGGGTTCTTGCCCGCGACGTGGTTTCCGACCTGGATTTACCTCCTTTCAACAAGAGCGCGGTGGACGGCTTCGCGGTGCAGCACGCCGATTTCACGCTGGAAGCGGCGCCGGCGGGCGAGCGCACGCTGCCGGTCGCAGGCGAGTCGCGCGCCGGCTCGCCGTGGGCC
>JANMRV010000207.1:0-3736 GCA_031388685.1 Planctomycetota bacterium | reverse complement strand
CAAGGACCCAAAAGACGCGAAGTTCACGCTCTTCGCCGAAGGTCTCCAAGAAGGACTGGGCCTCGAGGTCGTCGGCGAAAAAATCTTCGTCTTGCAGCGCGCCGAGCTTTCCGAGTTGATCGACAACGACCACGACGGCCGCTGCGACGAAGTTCGACGCGTCGCGAACGACTGGGGTGTCAGCGGTCACTACCACGAGTTCGCCTTCGGATTGCCGCGCGACAAGGACGGCAACTTCTTCATCTCGCTCAACGTTTCCTTCGTCGACCCGCAGTGGTGGCACGGTCGTTCGACCGTTCCCTATCGCGGCTGGGTCCTCAAGCTGACGCCCGAGGGCAAGACGATTCCCTTCGCCAGCGGATTCCGCAGTCCCTGTGGCCTGGGCATGAACCTCGAGGGCGATCTCTTCGAGACCGACAACCAGGGCGACTGGATGCCGGCTTGCCCGATCTATCACGTCGTCGAGGGCGGCTTCTACGGACATCCCGCGTCGCTGAACTGGACGCCGAGTTATCGCGAAGCGAATCGCACCGCGTCGGACACGATTCCGCCGACGACGCCGCGCCGCCAGGCCGCGGTCTGGATTCCTTATGATTGGTCGCGTTCGGCGGGCAGCCTTGTCGCCGACGACAACAAGGGGAAATTCGGCCCGTTCCAAGGGCAGTTCTTCGTCGCCGAGCTGACCAACGGCATGGTCTTCCGCTCGATGCTCGAAAAAGTGCGCGGCGAATATCAGGGAGCGGTGGTTCCGTTCCGACAGCACGTCGGCTCCGCCGTGCGCGTGAGCTTTGCACCTGATGGAACGCTGTTCGCCGGTTTCACCGATCGCGGTTGGGGTGGTCAGGCGCCGGGCGACGGTCTCGGACGCGTGCGGCCGACCGGTCGCGTGCCGATGGAGATCCGCAATGTGCACCTTGTCGACGACGGGTTCGAAGTCGAGTTCACGCTGCCGCTGAAGCAGGCGCCGCCCGCTTCGTCGGTGAATCTATTTTCGTACGACTACGATTATTGGTGGGAGTACGGCTCGCCGGCGCGCCACCAAACCAAACTGGTGGTCGAGCGCGTCGCGCTCCTTCCCGACGGCAAGACCCTCGACGTGATCGTCAAGGGCCTGAAGCCGGGCATGTGCGCGCGCGCGCACTTCGACGGCATCGTCTCGGAGTCGGGCGAGCGACTGCTGCACGAAGAGTTCAGCTACACGATCAACCAGATGCCCAATGGCGCAGAGTCCAGCGAACTCGTCGCCAAACTCGTTCCGCCGCCGCCGGCGAAGGAAAGTTCCGCGGAAGGCATGCTCGAGCTGACCTGGGGCGACGCGCTCGATTCATGGACGCAGACGGGCTGGAGCGCGAAGGACACGGACTTCGGTCTGGATTCCGCGGACAGGCACAAGCTCGCGGCCCACGGCGATCCGACCGGCGACAACAGCGCCGTGCTGATCAACGACGGCACGAATCCCAGCGAACTCGTCAGCCGCTACGAGTTCGGCGACGTCTACGTGCACGCCGACTTCATGCTGCCCGAGGGCGGCAACTCGGGGCTGTATCTAATGGGGCGCTACGAAGTGCAGCTGCTCGATTCGACCGGCAAGACCAGTCTGAACTTTGGCGACTGCGGCGGGATCTACGAAGGCAACGGCGAAGGCTCGAATTGGCGAGGACGCGCACCGATGTTCAACGCCTTTCGCGGGCCGGGGCAATGGCACGGGTTGACGATTCGCTTCCGGGCGCCGAAGTTCGATGCGAGCGGCGTGAAGATCGCGAACGCGCGCTTCGAGCGCGTCATGATCGACGACGTCTTGCTGCAGGAGAATGTCGAAGTGCCCGAGCCGACGCGGGGAGCGATCGCGGAGCCGCGTGAGGTTGCGTCTGGGCCGTTGCGGTTCCAAGGGGATCACGGGCCGGTGGCGTTCAAGAATGTTTGGGTCAGGCCGATCGTGGAGACGTCGGACGCGGGCGAGAGTCTGATCGTCGGCGACAAGTTTGGCGGAGCGGCGCTGCCGCAGGGCTGGACAGTCACGGACGGAGTCCTCTCCGCCATCGATGGAGCGAGCGATCTCGACGGCGTGCTGGCGAACCCGCCGGGCAATGTGCGGCTCTCGTTCGACGCCAAGGTCGCGAAAGGCTGCAGCAGCAAGGTCTACCTGCGCCGAAACGAGATCGGGTCGCCGGGATTCGGCATGAGCCTCAGCGTCTTCTCGAAGGATCCGGAGCAGGCGGGGTCTTTGCTGCTGGGATCGTCAAAGCCCGTGCGCGGACAGTTGGCCCCGAATGACCTGTGGTTCCACGCGGAAATGGTCCTGCGGGAGACGGACAAGCAAACCCTCGTGGAGACCTATATCAATGGACTGAGGCTCGGCGATCAGCTCGACTTGGCCCTTGAGTTCAAGGTCGGGGGCGTCAAGTTTGTCGGGCCCGTGGGGGGCACGCTGCAGTTGAGGAATGTGAAAGTGGAGCGGCTTTAGGGGCGGTGAGGACGCTGAGCGGGCAGCGTCCATCCGCTAGCAAGTCGCTCCCTGTACGGTGCCAGGCACCCGGCGCTTCCACGTTTGCCTAGGCGGGTTTCGGGCGGGCGCGGGGCTTGGGGGCGGGGCGGCGGACGGGTTTGGCGGCTTGGGCGAGGCGCTGGCGGCTGAACTCCCACCAGGGTTTGGGGTCGTTGCCCTTCGCGCGGCTGACCAACATCGAGAACATGTCGAGTACGCAGGCGTCCTGGCGCAGACCGGTCGACTTGCAAAGGCTGTCGTAGAGCTCCTGCGGTTCGCGATGCGCCAACTGGTCCAGGCGCTCGATGCCCAGGCGTTCGAGATCGCGCACCGTGGCAGGGCCGACGTGCTCCATTCTCAGCCAGGCCTTGCGCGCGGACTCACTCATGGGCTTTGACATGGCGAAGATGCTACTCGGAACGCGCCCTGCCGTTCGGAAATCCCGGCATTCGTGGGAGCCGGTGGCCATCGTGCGCAGCTCGACGGCTCCAGGTATCCGAAGAAAGTTGCGTTTTTCTCGCAAATTCCTTGTGGACTCGCGACCTCAGGAGCAGTACATACTTGAAAACACGCGAAAAACGCGTGAAAAACCGCCGCTCGCGAGCCCCGCGCAGGATGTCCGCCCAGAAACACTGGAACGGACGCGCACCACGGCCCGTGCGCGAGAGACGGTGAACGACAACGAAGTTTTCACGGGCCGACACCACCAAAGGAACACACATGGCGAAGAAATCTGCGAAGGCAAAGGCCGCCCCCAAGGCCGCCCCGAAGGCTAAGAAAGTTTCCCCGGCATCGAAGGCGCGCTCGAAGAGCGAGTTTTTCACCACGATCGCCGACCAGACCGAAATGCCGCGCAAGGCGATTGCGGGCGTGTTCGAGGCGATGGGCAAGGTGCTCGCCGCTGACCTCGGCAAGGGCGGCCCGGGCCTCGTCAACGTCGCCGGCCTGATGAAGGTCACCGTCGTCCGCAAGCCGGCCACCAAGGCGCGCAAGGGCATCAACCCGTTCACCAAGCAAGAAGTCATGTTCAAGGCCAAGCCGGCGCGCAATGTGATCAAGGTGCGTCCGCTCAAGAGCCTGAAGAGCATGGTCTAACGACCGCGCGATTCAGCTCGCGAGAGGGCGCACATGAATCGTCGCGTCCGCTCAAGAGCCTGAAGAGCATGGTCTAACGACCGCGCGATTCAGCTCGCGAGAGGGCGCACGGGACTCGTCGCGTCCGCTCAAGAGCCTGTGGGGAATGGTCTATCG
>JANMRV010000205.1:0-4050 GCA_031388685.1 Planctomycetota bacterium | reverse complement strand
GGCTGGCGCTCAAGCGGGCGAACTCGTTCCAGGGCGACACAGCCACGCAACGGGTCGCACGCTTCATGTCGCGCTGCGAGCAAGTGACTCTACACGGCCGACGCAAGACCGACACTCCGCAGAACTAGGTAAGCGGCTAGCCAAGCCTCCAGGCAGTGGTACGGGGGGGGCGACTAGGGCAGAAGGTCGATCCGCAGCTCCTCGAGCCCGAGGGCGACGACGCGTTCCGAGAGTGCTGTCTCATCTCTGTCGAGCAGAAGAACACGGTAGTTCCCTGACGGCAGCGCAAGCGCTCGCGGCTCGCGGTCCTGAAACTTGCCTTGGGTCAGCTCAAGGCCACGCTCATCGACGACGCGAAAGCCCAGCTCCTTGGAGCGAGGATCCGCGACTCGAATTGCAAGCCTCACCGCGCGCTGCGGGTGCAGCTCGAGTCCGGCCATTGATCCACTCCGCGTATCCAGTGGCACGTTGCCGGACACCCAGTCGATTCCTTCCCATTCGTTCGCCCCGAGTGCATCGGGATTGCCGCAGCGCAGCACATATTCACCCCGGCCAAGCCCGCTGAGCTTGAAGCTCCCGTCCGCGCGACTCCTAGACTCGCCACTTCGAAACCAGTGAATCGAGCGGTCATCAGGATCGAGGCTTCCGACGCAGAAGGACGCCGACAGCGGATGGCCCTGATCGTCAAGTACTCGCCCTTCGACCGTAATCTCTGACGCAAGCGCGAGCGTCCCTGCATTGACGATTTCCCCAGGCCTCGCGTCGATCGGTTGACGATACTGCTCGTATCCATCGACGCGCACTTGCAGCTCGTAGCTTCCAGGCTCGCGGCTAGAAAGAGTCGCGCACCCCATCGAGTCCGTGGCCACGCCTGAGTCGTAATGGCTTCCGCCGCGCAGCGTCACGCGGGCACGAAGGATTGGCTGTCGGGTCGTAGCGTCGATGACCTGGGCACGGACCGTGCACAGATTCCTGAGCAGGTCGCTCGCTGAAAGCACGAAGGTCGCTTCGCCTTGTCCGACGCCGACGCAGATCGATTCAAGCACGATGCCGTGCTGCACGATGCTCACCCAAACCGGCAGCTCGCCATCCAAGCTGAGAACTCCCATGCATTGCGGATCCAGCGCAATCTCGCGCGGCAGAGAGCCGCGAAACCGCGCTGAGGCGCGTAGACTGTTCGGCCTGCCGGCACTTTCGACCAAACGATTCCCGGGAGGCTCGCGAGTGGCCACCGGAATCAGCAGCCGTGCCCCCAACGGGGCGCCTGTCGTCCTCAGCCCGGCGAAGAGGTCCTTGCCGTCCGTCGTCTTGACGTAGATTTTTAGCTCAATGGCCTTCTGCAACGAGAAGTCCTTGCGCAGGCGCGGCGCATCCGAGCGCAGCTCGAGCGCCTCCGTCCGGCTCTGGAATCCAGCGGCGCTCGCGGTCACCGAATACGCGCCGAAATCGAGCGCCGAAATCGCGAAGGCGCCTTGCGACCCGGCGTTGGAAGCATGCCTGCGGCCGCCGCGATCAACGAAGCTGACGCGAGGCTTTGTGTCCGCCGGGATGGGCGTGCCGTTGTCATCGAGCAGCGCGCCGAAGACGAGTGTCCTGGGCCGCGGAATCGCCGACAACTCTAGCGGTGCGATGGGCGGGAGCGTGGGCCGACCGGCAGGTTTCCGCTGCGAGCCCCCCGACTCGGGCTGCATGCCTTCGACTAGCGCAGCGTCCTCGGGCAGGCTTTTTGTGCCCCTGCTGTCCAGGGCTCCGGCAACTTGCAGACTCGACTTACCCCAGTCATGACCAAGTGAGGCACACAACATGAGCAGGAAGCCTGCGAACAAGGCCAGCAGCTTCCATGAATTCGAGCGCTTGTCGTTGCCGCGGCGAAGGACCAGCGCGCTGCGCTTGTGAACGCTTCGATTCATACTGTTGGAGTTTGGCTGCATCGGTGTTGAAGGTCATCCGCAAGAACAGCCGGACGAACATCTCCGTTCGTCCGGCCGCGATTGCTGCCGCTTCGAGCGGTCGACTACGGTGTCGGTTCGACGATGGTGTTGCTGTCAAGACTGACCGCCGTCTGCGCCAGTAATCTGCCGTTGGCCGATGCGCCGGTCTGGAGCGTGATCCCCGTGGCGCAGAGGACGATCCCGTTGAACTGAGCGGTCGTGCCGATGTCGACGAGACCGGTCACCTGCCAGAAGACGTTCTCGGGCAGCGCGCCACCGGCCAGGATGACGTTCGTCGCGCTGCTCATCGTCAGATTCTGTGCCACTTGGAAAATCCAGACGTCCGTGGCGCTCCCGTTGAGCGTGACGTCGGTCGGGATCAACAGTCCGGTCCCCCACTTGTAGACACCGGGTACCAGAGTCAACCCGCCGATGTTGCCTGCCCCAAGTTCCGTAGTCCCCGGTGCGCGGCCTGCGGCATCGGTGAATGCGGTCTGCATGTCGAGAACGGACGTGGTCAGGTTGGCCGGAGTAGGTACTGCGTAGTCAGCGGCAAAGGCTTGTCCGATGACTTGCGGCGAAGTCGAGAACACGTTCGATGCATCCAAGCTCAACGCGAAGCCCGTGATGAACGTTGCCGCCGCAGGACTGACGCCGATGTCGCCCGTGATCGCCGAGGTAGGAACCGTGCTGATCGCAGCCTTGGCGAGAATCGCGAAGTCGCCTGCCCGGCCCAGATTCACGGGTCGTCCGGACTCCATCGTCGTGCCGGAGTTGAAGTGCCAGCCGACTCTTGCCCTGAGCGGAACTCCCGAAGCGCTGCGGGCGTCAGTGCTGATCGCGGCGTCAAAGCTGCCGTTGTCCGCGAGATGGGCCGCAGGCCAGAAGTAGGCGACTGAATCGGCGTAGATGATCGTGCCCGCAACCGGGGTCAGGGCCGGCCCCGAAGTCAGCGTGAACGTGGTCGCGTTGATCGTGCTCGGGTCCATCGCTTCGCTGAAGGTGACGGTCATCCTCGCATTGACGGGGACGTCGACGGCCTGATTGAGCGGGCTGTTGGAAATGACCACCGGCGAGTGGTCCTTGTGATTGGAGTTGTTGCAGCCCCCTGCTGCGACCGCCAGGCAAGTCATGAGAGCAGCGAAACCGGGAGCGAGCAGGGTCCATTTTGAATTCATCGTCGGGGTAGTCCTTTGTGCTGGTTGTGGAACAGCTGGACTTTAGGCCCCACGCTGGGCCTCAGGCATCGACACATCTGCCGAGTGTCGAACGGGAAAGCGGGTACGGCAGCCGATCGCGCGCGAACAAACTTGCGCATCGCGATCAGCACGCGAACTGGGTCCTGCGGGCAGGACTTCCGGCCTTCGCCGTCCAGCGTGCATCGGCAGCGTGGATCCTGCGCCGGTCGCAGGCGGCTTCGGCACCGGGGAGACTCTGCGTACGCCTTCGGGCGCGGAGTTCGTTCGGGTGCGGCACTCGCCGCAAAATGTGTTGCGCTGTGCTAGCAGCCCGTTGAAAAGGTCCCGTTGCGAGGCGGAGCGTGGGAAGGCGAGGCAAGGAGCGCGACAGAAATGGGCGCAGAGGCGGCCTTCCTGGCCGCCGAGCACCCATTTCCGAGCGCGACGCAGCATCGCCGAAGCACGCTCCGCCGCAGTAGGGACTTTTTCTGGCGGGCTGCTAGACCCCGTGCGCGCAGAGCAGCCTGTCCAATTCCAGGACGTGCCTTTCCTCGTCGGCGAGAATCTCGAGCAGTAGCTTGCGAGTCCGCGGATCATCGTCGCCGATGTAGTGGATCATCTCCGTGTATCCATCGATGACGCGGCGCTCGGCCATGAGATCCTCGCGAATCATTTCGGCGGGGTCTTCGATGCCGACACAGCGCGCATATTCATGTCCGCGCTCGAGGCTCGGGTCCAGATCCGGCTCGCCGCCCAGTTCAAGGATGCGCTCCGTGAGCAGATCCGCGTGCCGTTTCTCTTCGGCCCCGTGCTCCAGGCAAGCCGCCGCGACATCCGGGGCTTTCACCGTGGTGGCCAACTCCATGTAGGCGTAGTGGCGGCTGTGGCAGTGCTGCAGACAGGCGATCTCCGCCGCGAGACCGTCGTTGAGCAGGCGCACC
>JANMRV010000202.1:0-1765 GCA_031388685.1 Planctomycetota bacterium | reverse complement strand
CGTGCGCCTGGGCAACTTTGTGGTTGCGATCGACGAGACCGACGCGGCCAATCTCAAGCGCTTGTACACGGACTCGGCCTACGTGCGCTCGATGGGCGGCGTCGGCAACTACCAGCAGTTCGCTGCCGGCAAGGCGATGCTCGGAGCGGGCGAAGGCATGGCCAAGGGCGGTGGCGGCGGCGATGGCGCGGGCAGCGCGGGCCTGATGGGCGGTGCGGGACTCGGTGTCGGCATGGCCATGGCGCAGATGCTGGTCAAGGACAACCGCGGCGGGACGAGTCTGGCTCCCATGGCCGCGGGCGTCATGTGTAAGTCCTGCAACGCGACCGTGGCGCCCGGCAAGTTCTGCGCGGCCTGCGGCAAGGGCATGGAGTCAACTTCCACAGGCGCAGGCTTCTGCGCTGGCTGCGGCGCCGCGATGGCTCCCGATGCGCGCTTCTGCGCCACCTGCGGACGCGCGCGCACGTAGCTCGACGGACTGGGCTTCCAAGCAAAGCGCGCAGCGCCCGGCTCGGGGCGCTGCGCGTTTTTTTCGTCAGGTCCAGGGCGCCAAGGCCACGTGTTGCGGCCCGGTGCCGGCTCAGCCGAAGCGAGGCCGCTTACGGGCAGATCTGGAATTCCAGGCCGCCGGCGAGCTGCGAGTTTTGGCCCGGGCCGTAGCCGGGATCGCGCCCCCACCATTGGCTGTCGACGACCGTGCCCGGCACGCGGAGCGCCGGCGACGGTGTGCCACCGAGCGCGCCCACGGCAAAGGCGTTGAAGTCGATCTCGAAGACGCCCGTGCAGTCGTCCGCCGGCTGCGGAGAGCCGCCCGAGTTGGTTCCGGGCGCACGCCTGACCGGTGCACTGACGCACAGCGTGCCACCCTGGAACGGCAAGGCCGCCTGCCCGCTGACTCCATAGAGCAGCAGGCCCGGCTGGTTGTTCATGCAGTCGGTGGCTCGCACCAAGAACCCCGATCCGAGGGTCGCGCTGGAGTAACCGCTCCTAGCCATCGTCGGCGCACATCCACTGGAGGTGAACTTGCCGCTGCAATACAGGAAGGGCGTCGCGCCATCGCACTCGTCGGGAATGCCGTTGCCATTGACGTCGAGCGAATTCCCGTAGGCCAAATCGCAGACATCGTCGAGGCCGTTGTGATTGCAGTCGACCTGAGTGGCTGAAGTGATCCGGTACAGCTCGCCACCGCCATCGACGATCAGGATCTCGCCGTAGCCGTCCTCCCCGAAGGAAGTAATCGAGTTGATCGACTGGCCGCCACCGGGGGCCAGCTGTGAGGTGCGCTCGATCGTCGGCCCCTTGGCGCCGGTGACGACGTCGTAGGTGAACGACCAGATGCGCGCCGAGCAGTAGTCCGCATAGAAGTAGGTCCCCTGCAGGGACGGCATCGCGCAACCGCGGTACACGTATCCGCCGGTCACGGAGCAGCCGAAGCTGTGGGTGTAGGTTTCGACCGGCAGTGTCAAAGCCGGAGCGTTGCAGGTGCAACCGCTCAGACCCGTGCAGTTCGTGCCTTCCATGCAACGCCAGCCGTAGTTGCGACCACCAGCACCGGCAGGCTCGATGTCGATTTCCTCGAGGGCGCTTTGTCCGACGTCGCCGATGAAGAGCGCGCCCGTCACGCGGTCGAAGGACCAGCGCCAGGGATTGCGCATGCCGATGGCCCAGACTTCGTCGCGCACGTTCGGGTCGTTGACGAAGGGATTGTTCGCGGGAATGTAGGGCGGCGCGATGTTGACGTCGTAGCGCAGCATCTTGCCGAGCA
>JANMRV010000194.1:0-3093 GCA_031388685.1 Planctomycetota bacterium | reverse complement strand
GCTGGCCGAAGCCGAAGTGGTCTATGCCGCGGCATGATCCACGCGTGAGCTTGCGGCACGAGCGCGACCACGCCGCGGAAGCCGTTGATCTTGCGCATGGGCGTGCCCGACGGATCTGGACCGAGATCGAGTACTGAACTTGGCGCTCGCCCGGCTTGTCGAAATCGTCGGTGAGGCTGCCACTCGGACGCCGATGGTGGAGAGGCTGAAGTTCCCTGCCCTTCCGTGGGCAGAAATCATCGGCATGCGCAATCGGCTGATCCATGGCTACGACGAGGTCGACCTCGAAGTCCTCTGGCAGGTTGTGAGCATCGACTTGCCACCGCTGGTCCTCGAGCTCAACCGGATTCTCGGCGGCGAATCAGGGCGCGCCTAGAGTCGAGCCCATTGTGAGTCGAAGGTCCGAGGCATTAGCTGCCCGCGAAAAAAGGATTTCCGTGGCGACTCAGCGTCGAGCGCCGGCCGGCGCGCGCGCGTGCTCGGTCAAGAATTTCCGCAGTCGAGCTGTCGCGATCTGGATCTTTTCGAGCGACAGGGCGTACGACAAGCGCACGTGCGTGTCGACGCCGAAGGCACTTCCGGGGATCAGCGCCAGTCCCTGTTGCTCCAGCAAGTCCTCGCAGAAGCCCGCGGACCCACGGCTGTCGAGCCACGGGCTGACATCGGGAAACGCATAGAAGGCGCCGCGCGGCCAGGGCGTGCGCAATCCCATGCCCTCGAGTTCGCCGAGCAGGAACTTGCGCCGGCGCGCGAACTCTTCAGCCATCTTCGCGATTTCGACCGGTTCGCTGGTCAGACCGGCTTCATAGGCGTCCTGCGAAATTGCATTGGGGCAGCCGGTCAGGTGACTGTGCAGGCGCTCGACGCCACTGGCGATGTCCTGGCGCGCGGCGACGAAACCGATGCGATAACCGGTCATCGCGTAGGTCTTGCTCGCGCCATCGACGATCACCGTGCGCGCGCGCAGCGCCGGACTGATGCTGACCGGACTCGTGTCGCGCTCGCCCTCGTAGATCAGGCGGCGATAGATTTCGTCCGAGAGGATCCACAGATCGTGGCGCTCCGCGATGCGGCCAAGTTCTTCGACCTCCGCGCGCGTCCAGACGTAACCGGTCGGATTGTTCGGACTGTTGAGCAGCACGCCCTTCGTGCGCGGGGTGATGCTGCGTTCGATCGCCGCGAAATCCGGCCCGCAATCGGCGCGCGAGGGAACGTCGATCGGCACGGAGCCCGCGATGCGCGTGATCTCGACGTACGAGAGCCAGGCCGGCAGAAGCATCAGGATCTCGTCGCCGGGCTCGCACAGGGCGAGCATCGCGCCCGAGAGCGCGTGTTTGCAGCTGTGGCAGACCGTGATCTCGTCGGGCGTGAACGCAACGCCGCGCGTCTGGCTGACGTGCTGGGCGAGCACTTTGCGCAGCGACAAGGTCCCGGCCGCCGGCGTGTAGCGCACTTTGCCGCCGCGCACCGCCTTGCAGGCGGCGTCCTGGACCACGGCGGGGGCGTCGAAGTCCGGTTCGCCCACGGACATGTTCACGATATCGCGCCCCGACAGGGCCAGGGCCTTCGCGCGCGCGTCGAGCGCGAGCGTCAGCGAAAGCGGGATGCCGGAAACGCGGCTTGAAGGCTGCATGCAGGGGCGGGACTGGGGTCGTATCGACGGGTTGTGGGCCGCGGGCTGCTTTGGCGGGTGGCCGCCAGAGTCAGACAGGCTCCGAATCAAAAAGTCTAGGGTCGAGCTTCCGGCGCAAGGGGTCAAGGGGCGCCTTTGCTCCGGCGCGGTTTTTTGGGCCTTTGGCGAGGACTCTGGAATCAGGACCCGGTTGCGTCGTCCATGGGCGACTGGCAACGTGCCTTCCATGAGTCTGAAGAGTCGCCTGTTTCGCATCCTGCTGGTCGTCCTGCTGGTGGTCCTTTTCGCGAGCTACTTCGCGTTCTCGACCTTCTTTTTCAGCCCGACCGAATCCGACTTCGACGCCGATCTGTCGACGCTCGTGCCGCGCCAGGTCGATTTCTACGTCGCCAAGGCGGACCTGCGCGACGACATCGCGCCCTGGCCGAGGCTGGCCGAATGGAATCGCATCGAAGCGACGGCGGCCTGGGCCGCGTTCGCGAAATTCGGCCTGCCCGACCTCGCTCGCCAATACGCGCTCTCGAAGACCTACGCGGAATTGGAGCAGATCCCCAAGGCGATTCGCGGCATCGATCCGCTCGACGTTTTCGGAGGGCGGCACGTCACGCTCACGGGCTTCTTCAAGCCGGGCACTCTGCAGGACGCCGACTGGGCCGTGCTCGGGCGCGTCTCGTGGAAGGGCAAGCTCGCGGTGAGCCTGCTGCGTTATCCAGGACTGATCAAACTCGAGCAGCAGGGCATCAAGGCCGACGTCGCGGACAAGCTCGTCAAACTGACGCTGCCCAATTTTCCGCGGCCGCTGTACGTGACACGTCTGCGCGACGTGGTCGCGATCGGGACATCGCTCGAGCTGGTCGGCAAGGTCCACGTGCTCGACGATGCAGGCGGCCAGGACTCCTTCGGCCTGGGCGCGACCTACGCCGACAACATTCAGCAGGCGCCTCGCTCACCCGATCGCGACGACTTCGAGTTGTACGTCGACTGGCGCCGTCTGTCGGAAAACCTGAAGCTTTCCGGTCGATACCCTGATCCCGACAGCCAAGATTTTTTGCCGGCTTTCGTCGGAAAACTGTTCCAGCTCGGTTCGGTCAAGTCACTGGCCGGAATCGTCGGCTTCCGCGGCGGCATGCAGGCCGATCTGCGCGCCGAACTTTCCGGCGAGCTGATCACGCCGGCGCAGAAGAAGCTGTACGCCGGCCGCGGCTTCGAACGCAGCGCGGTCCTGCAGGACTACTCGCACCTCGCGCAGGCGGACGCGAGTCTGTTCACCCTGATCCAGTCGGGACTCGGCGAACTCCTGACCGAGATGTTCGCTTCGGCCGAACCCGCGTTGCGCACGAACCTCGAGGACCTGCTGCGCTCCACCGGCGAGTTCCCCGACGCGCTCTCGTTCATCGGCGAAATGAACACGCTGTTCAAGAGTCGCATGGCACTCGTCGTGCGGCCCAACGACTACAAGT